>JBEEJM010000130.1:0-3267 GCA_041169205.1 Pseudomonadota bacterium
GTTCTGCGCGGCGAAGTAGGCGGGCAAGTCGCTGGGGGTGAAATACGGGCGGTGGCGGAATGACTCTTGCACATCGATCACTATGAGACACGACTTCATGGAATATCCTCAATGGTTGAAAGCCTTGATGGTGCCAATTACAAGAGCGCAACGCCATTTGAGTTGAGACAAGTATCAATCAGTTTAGGACATGAAAGCAGTGAGAAGTACGCAGCGTGCCTGCGTTGTCGGTGTGAACACCGTTCTATGGCTTTGGAGCTCAAGAATATTGATCGAAATGGGCTGTAGCCCCTGTGGATATTGCGTGAGCAGCTACTAATTCAATAGCTAGCTCTGGCTGCGACCTGCTTAACCGTCGACGGCGGGCAGATTGAATTCTGCCGCGTCAAACCAGTTGATCAACATTCTTGCCCAATTTGGACAAGTCGGTCTTGGTGCTGTCAGTGGTCGTTACCGAAGGGTGTTTCACAGCATATACAGCGGCTTCCTGAACGGATACAACGCCATCCTGATTGGTATCAGCAGCGGCATAGGTGGTGGATGAACTATTCGCGCCGCCAGAATTACCACCAGGGCCGCCGCCGTGTTTACCCGGCCCACCCGGTCCGCGAGCGCCACCCTGGGGGCCACTAGACGGTGGTTTCAGGTTACCGTTTTTGATTGCGGTTTCAATGTCAGACTTGCCGATGCTTCCCGTCTTATTCGTGTCAATGGCGTCATACATCTTTGTGGCGTCTGCACCGGATACGCCCTTGGCGGTCATGCCCGAAACGAATTGGTCCTTCGTCACCTTCCCTGTGTTGTTGGGATCCAGGTCTTTCATCATCTTGGACGCCATCACGGATGCCATCTTGGATGGGTCGAAACCGTCACCATTGCCATTTCCAACGGGACTGATTGACATGGACATACTGATTTCCTTGGGTGGTTTCGGAGATCCAATCGACTGGATTCCTATGCTCAATATCGACAGAACTTGTTCGTCACTTTAGGAGGTGGAACGTAAAGTTTGGATGAAGACTGCTCCAGGGTCCTCCTCGGCGAGTGGGTGACGTTCAGCGCAGCCGACGGTCACTTTTTCTTTACCGATGTCTGTCAGTGGCAGGGCACAAAAAAACCCCGGCTTGCCGGGGTTTGGTTTTTTGGTCAAGGCAACCTTAGCTAACCACCACTGCCGCCCCCGTACCAATCGGTGCAATGGAGCCAATGGTGTAAACCGTCTCGCCAGCCGCAGCCAAGGTAGCGGCACAGGCTGCTGCATTCGCAGGATCAATCACCACCACCATGCCAATACCGTTGTTGAAGGTGCGGTTCATCTCGATGTCGTCTATGCCAGCGGTCTTTTGCAGCCAAGCAAAGAGTTCGGTTTGGGGCCAGCTGCCTTTGACCAGATGCGCGGCGGTGCCTTCGGGCAGTACGCGGGGAATGTTTTCCAGCAGGCCGCCACCGGTGATGTGGGCCAGCGCCTTGATCGGGTGGGCAGCCAGCGCAGCCAGCACGTTTTTCACATACAGGCGGGTGGGCTCCATCAGGGCTTGCTTGAAGGGCTTTCCGTCCAGGGTGGCGGGGGCGGAAGCGCCTGCGCGCTCGATGCACTTACGCACCAGGCTAAAACCATTGGAATGCACACCGCTGCTGGCCAGACCTAGCACCACGTCGCCGGGCTTCACATCCGCTCCGGTGAGGATTTTGGATTTCTCCACCGCGCCCACGGCAAAGCCAGCCAAATCGTATTCGCCAGCCGGGTACATGCCGGGCATCTCGGCGGTTTCGCCGCCAATCAGGGCGCAGCCGGACAGTTCGCAGCCCTTGGCAATGCCGCCCACCACAGCGACTGCGGTGTCTACGTCGAGCTTGCCGCAGGCAAAGTAGTCCAAGAAGAACAGCGGCTCGGCGCCTTGCACCAGCACGTCGTTGACGCTCATGGCCACCAGATCGATGCCCACGGTGTCGTGCATATTCCACTCAAACGCCAGTTTGAGCTTGGTGCCCACGCCGTCGGTGCCGCTCACCAGCACCGGCTCTTTGTAGCGCTTGGGCACTTCAAACAGGGCACCAAAGCCGCCAATACCGGCCAGCACGCCTTCGCGCATGGTTTTCTTGGCTAGGGGTTTGATACGTTCGACGAGGGCGTCACCGGCGACGATATCAACGCCAGCGTCTTTGTACGAAAGGGGAGTGGGGGATGCAGATTGGGTCATGGGAGATAGAATTTGCCCAGATTTTAAGGGTTTCCCCCCAACACATCCCGCATGGAATTCACTCCCACCCAAAAAAGATTCGCCGCCTGGTGTACTTTGGCCGCGTTATTTACGGTCGTTCTCTGGCTGTTGGCACCCGTGCTGGCCCCCTTTGTGGTGGCTGCAGTGCTGGCCTACGCGCTCACGCCGATGGTGGATTGGCTCGATGGCGTGGGCCGAGGCCGCATTCCCCGGTTGCTGGCCGTAGTGGTGGTGGAATTGCTGTTTGGTCTGGCGCTGCTCAGCGTGTCCTTGTTGATCGTGCCGATTCTGGCCAAAGAGCTGCCCCTCATGCGCGAGCAATTGCCCGCGTTGTTTGACAGCCTGAATACGACCCTGAAACCCCTGCTGGCCCAGTGGGGGCTGCATTTCTCGCTGGATGTGTCCAACATCAAGGGCTTTGTCATGAAGTACCTCAACACCAATTTTGAGGACGCGTTTGGCTCGGTCATGGCCTCGGTCAAGATCGGTGGCAGCGTGGCCTTTGCGCTGATTGGCAATGCCATTTTGATTCCGGTGGCGTTGTTTTACCTGCTCATGGATTGGGACAACTTTGTATCCCAGGTCCGCGAGCTCATACCGCCACGCCTGCGGGTGGGGACCGACAGTTTTATGGCCGAGGCCGACAGCGTGCTGGGTCAATATCTGCGCGGGCAGCTGCTGGTGATGCTGATTTTGGCGGTGTTTTACAGCGTTGCGTTGGCCCTGTTTGGGCTGGATTTGGCCTTGCCGATCGGCATCTTTACCGGCTTGGCCATCTTTGTGCCTTATCTTGGCTTTGGCGTGGGCCTTGTGCTGGCCCTGCTGGCCGGGCTGCTGGAGTTTTCTGCCGCATCGGGCGTGGGCTACACGCTGATCATGGTGGCGGTGGTGTACGGCCTGGGGCAACTGGTGGAGAGCCTGTTTCTCACCCCCCGTCTGGTGGGGGAGCGCATCGGCCTGCACCCGCTGGCGGTGATCTTTGCTTTGCTGGCTTTTGGCCAGTTGTTTGGCTTTATTGGGGTGCTGATTGCTTTGCCGGTGAGCG
>JBEEJM010000131.1:0-27035 GCA_041169205.1 Pseudomonadota bacterium
GCGGGGATGTCCACCTTGACACCGACCGTGCCGCTGATCTCGGAGGCGCTGATGGTGCCGTTGTTGTTGGTGTCTTCGGTGATGGTGACGGTAGGCGCCAGGGTGGCGGTGGTATCGCCCCGATGTGGGCGATTGCCCTCACCTTCGTGCTGCTGACCCTCCCCCCGATCGGATTGCAAGTGAGTGGTCGTGCTTTCGTAACTGGCAGTTAGCCCCTCGGTAATGCGCAACAGCCGCACAAAATTGCTACCGCTGTTATCGGTGCCGGCAACAGTCAATCCGGCCGCAGTGGGTTCGATAGATTCATTTATGTCCGTGCCCCGCGTTAATGCATCGATGATGACCCCGGTGGTGGCAACCGTGGCCACAGCGCTGTCTTGGGCGGTAGGTCGCTGGTCGGACTCGGTAACGTTGTCGTCTAGTCGGACGCTTTGTGCGGGTGCAACGGCCAGCATGCCACCGTCCTGCATCAAGAGTTCGACATGGGCATCACCCGCTGTGCGTATGATTTCGTCCTTTTGCAGAGTGTCGCCGACTTTGAGGGCGCGGCTGGCGCCCTGGGCATTAATAGCAAAAACGGTGCCGACACCGGTGATAGAAACGACGGTCGCAAATTGGGCCATGATGATCTCCTTCAAAGACGATAGAGCGTGAGCGGCTGCGCTCAGGGCATTAACACTGATAGAGCGAAGGATAGTGAAGCACCGTCCGTTTGCCTATTGGACTTAGGTGCAAATTGGCAGGCCTTGCTACAAATTGAAACACTGTTGTGGCACGGCGTGATTGTGTTGATGTCGGTCACAGGAGGCCCTTGTCATCGTCCAGAAATAAGGGCGGCAGACGGTTGCTCAGGCTGGCGCGGGTCTGGCGCCGCACCAGCAGCTTGACTTGAACTGCATCCGGCAGATCGGTAAACTGAAACAGCCCACGGTTGATGAGCACGTCAATCAAGTCTTCCACCACGCGTACCAAGCCGCTGTCGGACCGCTTTAGTGCGTCGGCTTGGCTGGACACGTGTTGTGTGAAGGCGTGGATGTCAGGGTCGGACGTTGACACCGCTGGCCAGCCATCGATCTCCATTTCTTCTTTGATCGGAGTCTGTCGTGTCGAGGTCACGATACGACCATCGGCATCACGAAAGCACATCAACAAGACGTCAGGTAGATCGGGTTTGTTCATGCCAATGGTGCGTAAACAGACGCCGCTTCCGGGGTCGCCGAGGCCGCTAGGTGCAGCACCAGTTGCAGGCGATCGCGTACACCGATCTTTTCGAACACCGCACCCATATGTGCTTTGACGGTGCCTTCGGAAATAAACAGCATGTTGGCAACTTCCCTGTTGGAGCGACCCGCAGCCACAGCGCGTGCCACTTGTGCCTCACGCACGGACAACAGGCTCCAGCCATTGGCGGCGGGTGCAGCGACAACTGCGGAGACGGTTCCAGCTGCGTCCGGAACCCGTGCTTTGGCTTTATCCAATCCCGCTCGGTTGGTCAGCGCAGCGCTACTTGCTCCAACCATGCGCTGCAGCAAGTCTCTCCCAACCCACAGCCCGCCATGTTCAACCGCCAAAGCAACCTCTTGCAGTAGTGCCGGTACGCCATAAGCATGGGTGTAACCGCGGACCCCTTGATTAAGCGCATTCAGCCCTTCAAGTGGATCGGGCATACCAGAGAGCAGAACAATCCGTGCGCCCGGTGCAGTCTGCAAAATTCGGCTCAAATAATCTGACCATTGCGGATCAGAGCTACTCAACCAGACAATACATTGCGCCGCTGGTTGATCGCGCAAGCGCGCCTGCAGGGTCACGGCATTGAGCAGCTGACCGGTTTGGAATGCATCGCGCCAACGACCTGGTGTGGCTACAGCATCGCTAGTGAGGAAAAAGTGTTGGGTGGTCATCGTTCAGTTAATGCGTTGGATTTGGCGCGCAGCACGGGCTTTAGCAAGTAGGACAGCACTGTTTTTTTGCCGGTAAGGATGTCCACCTGCGCCACCATGCCAGGGATGATCGGCAGACGGGGGCCCAGACTGGGTTTGTGCGTGCGTACGCGGATGTGAAAAAAAGCATTGCCTTTTTCATCCAACACCGAATCAGCGCCAATGTGCGTCACTTCGGCCAGTAGACCGCCATAAATGGAGAAGTCATAGGCGGTGAACTTGACCATAGCTTCTTGCCCCGGGCGCAAAAAACCAATGTCTTTCGGTGGGATTTGTACCTCCAGAATCAGCGTGTCATCCAGTGGCACTACTTCCACTACTTCCTTGCCAGGTTGCACCACTGCGCCCACGGTGTTGACCAGCAGTCGCTTAATAGTGCCGCGAACCGGCGACCGAATGTCGGCGTGTTTGACCTTGTCTTCCAGCGCCCGTCCGCCCTGGGAGAGGGTGGCGAGCTTGCTCATGGTTTCGGACAACTCGGCACCCATCTGGTTACGACTGCTAAGTTGAACTTCGTCGATCTTGCGCGAAGCCTCCAGAATGGCCGACTGCACACGCGCAATTTGCGCAATGGCTTGTTCTCGGTCGCCGCGCAGGCGGGCCACTTCGCGCTCAAGACGAAACACCTCTACTTCAGACACAGCGCCAGTGGCGACCAAGGGGCGCGTAGCGTTGACCTCTTTGGTCATGAGTTCCAGGCTGCGCTCGGCTTGTTCGCGACGAGCCCGCACTTCGTTTAACTCCTGCTGGCGCTGGGCCAACTGATTTTTTGAAATGGAAACCTGGGCATCGATTTCGGCCCTGCGCGACTCATAGAGGCTCTTCTCCTGCGCCACGACATCGGGCGCCTCGCTTTGCAGTTCGGCTGATGGCTTGAACGCTACACCACGCGTCAGCGCCTCCAGTCGCAGCACCTTGGCCTGCATCGCCAGTTGACCGACGCGGCTCTCCAGCATATTGGAGACGAAGCGGGTGGGGTCAACGCGCAGCAACAGTTCACCCGCCGCTACTATCTGACCTTCGCGCACCAGTAAAGCTTCGACTACGCCGCCATCGACAGTCTGGATGATCTGTACTTGGCTAGTCGGCACCACGCGTGCCTCGCCATGGGTGACTTCGTCGATTTCTGCAAAACTGGCCCAGAGCAGCAGCAATAACAAGGCCCCGGCGGCCAGGCGCAGCAGGCTTCGCGCGCGCAAGGGCTCTTGCTGCAGGCGAGCCCAGTCTGCGTCGTCGGCCCAGTCGAGCGGCTCTTGCCCCTTGATCGGCGTTAAACGTTCTACCAGCGAACCGAACAAGGTCGCACTGCTACCGGAGCTACGCTTAAGAAAAGTCCCGGCGCGCTCAAAAGTTTTTTTGCTAAACCAAACCATCACGCGGCCTTTCCGATACGCCCTTGGCGAAGTGCTGTAATAACCTGATCTTTAGGGCCGTCGGCCATGATGCGTCCACCGTCCATGACGATGATGCGATCGACCAGGTCCAGCAGCGAGGTGCGGTGGCTGATCAACACCATCGTTTTATCTTGCGCGTACTCGGTCAGGCGGCGCTTGATCTCTTCTTCGCTAGAAGAGTCCATGGACGAGGTTGGCTCGTCGAGCAGCAAAATGGGCGGATCATTGATGACCGCGCGTGCAATGGCGACGCCCTGGCGTTGCCCACCAGACAATGATTCACCACGCTCACCGACCAGCATGTCAAAGCCTTGCGGGTGCTGGTTCACGAAGCTAAGAATGCCTCCGAGTTCGGCCGCCTTGACGATGGCGGCATCTTCGGCCAACGGGGCACCCAAGGTGATGTTGTCTCGCAGACTTCCATAGAACAGCATTACATCTTGCTGCACGTAGCCGATCTGGCGCCGCAGTTCTGCCGGGTCAAGTTGGCGCAGATCAATGCCGTCTACCAACACGGCACCCTGCGTTGGTTGGTACAGGCCGAGAATGAGTTTTTCGAGTGTGGTCTTCCCCGTTCCGATACGCCCCAAAATGGCGACTTTTTCACCTGGCTTAATGCTGAACGACAGGTTGCGCAGCGAGGGTGTGCTTTGGCCGGGGTAGCTGAAGCTGACCTCGCGAAAGTCGATCGCACCTTTTAAGTGGCCGCGGCTAATGAAGTTGTTGTCTCCGGGGCGCTCGATATCCCGTGCCATCATTTCATTGAGTGACGTCAACGCAGTGGCGGCAGTGTGGTATTGCACTAGTAGGCCCGCTACCTGCCCTACCGGCGCCATCGCGCGCGAGGCCAACATGGTGCAGGCAATCAGACCGCCCATAGCGAGCTCACGCTCTGAAATTAGGTACACGCCCACAATGACAATGGCCAAGTTCACGACTTGCTGAACAAAGGCAGACGTGTTGCTAGCGGTGCTAGAGAGCAAGCGCAGTTGCGCACCGACGCGCGCCAGCAATGCGGCGCCTTTTTCCCATTTCCGCTGAATCGTTGCTTCGGCTGCCAGCGCCTTGATGGTCTCGAACCCGACCAGTCCTTCGATCAGCGTAGCGTTGCGCTGCGCATTGGCACGGTAGGTGGTTTCGGCCAGCTCATGCATTCGACCTTGTACCGCTAGCGAATACAGTATCATGACGAGGACACCAACGCACAACGGTATCAGCATCAGCCAGGAAATCCAGCCAATCGCGATCAGGAAGATCAGGGCAAACGGCAGATCAACAAAGGCCACCACGGTGGCCGATCCGATAAAGTCTCGTACCGACTCGAAAGCGCGCAAATTGGAAGCAAACGAGCCAGCAGAGGCCGGACGCTGTTCCATGCGCGCGCCCAACACGCGCTCCATGATGAAGGCCGACAATTTGACATCGGCGCGGCCACTGGCCAAATCCACAAAGCGCCCGCGCATTGTTCTCAGCACCAGATCGCTCACCAGCATGACAAGCAAGCCAAGTGCCAATACCCACAAGGTATCAAATGCCTGATTGGGCACCACACGGTCGTACACATTCATGGTAAATAAAGGCATACCCAGTGCAAATAGGTTGGCCAGCAAAGCAGCCAGCAAAACATCGCGATAAAGTGGGCGACTCTCAGCGATAACACCCCAGAACCAGTGATCGTGTCGCCCGATCCGGACCACTGGGGTGCGGGCATCGAAGCGTTGGATGGGCCGCGCATAGATGGCGCTGCCAAGATAGTTTTCCGCCAACTTGGCTAGCGGCACGTCAACCGGGGCATCACTCAACTCTGGATAGACCACGCGCCCTTGGCTGCGGTCGGCGTTGAAGCTGAGCAGCACGCAGGCCCGCTCGTCCTTGAGCAACACAATGGCTGGCAACAAGGCATCGTTGAGTTGCGCCAGGGGGCTGAGTACCAACTGGCTATTGAGGTGGGCGCGGCGCGCGGCGCGTGAGAACAGGCTGGGCGTTAAACGGGCATCTTCGGCCGGCAGACCCGCCATCAGCGCGCTGCGGGTGGGAACCTCGCCATGGGCGCGCGCTACGATCAGAAGACAAGACAGTAACTCGTCCGCCACCGCGTGAGCTACTGATGCATCTCCTACCCCGGAGATTGGTTCGCTAAACATGAAAAATGCACTCCCCATTTTTTTGATTTACTTGAAAAATTTCACTTTGAATCACACTGAATTTCATGAGGAACTTATTGCGGCGAATCGAAAAATCGACGTTCAATAGCACGCGGCCTGTAGATTCAAATCACAGACCGTCACGACTCTTTTACGTTCGATGTAATTGGGTTTGTCAGACATGGATGCATCCGGGCAAACAAGGTCAGAGTTGCAGGCCACCGCTTCTATCGTGTAAATCGAGATCGTTCGGGCGACGCCTGCCGTGATCTCGCCTTCATTGAAGTCATGACTGGTGCAAGTTACAGTGGTCCTGAATCCTGCTGTGGCACTCAAGTCCAATGTCTCCGGAATTCCGCTGCACACTTTGGGGGTTAGTCTCAACGCGCGGTACATGCCCCATTCATTGCCTGCGCGCGCTGCCTGCCATGCGCGCTCAGACAGAACATCCTGTGCGGACGTAACTTGCTGTGTTGTCCCCAGCTTCACCAACCCCGCCGAAAGTGTCGCCAAAATAACCACGATCATGATGGCAAAAATGGCACCAAACCCACCTTGTGGATATCGCAGAAGTTGATTCATGGCACGTTGTCCACATGTGCGCCGTATAGAAGAGAGACAGACTCTTTTTTCTGTGTGAATTTGAATTGAATTTCCACAAATCCACTCTGTTGGGTTGCGCCGTGGTTGGGTGCATAGACAAATGAACAACTCTCCACATGATTGACGAGTACAGGCGTCGTCGCATTTGGAACTGGGCACAAAATGGGACTGGCAGCGTTGAATCCATAGTTGGTGAACCGGTAAACCTTCCCCGTTCCGTCTCCGTTGGCATCAATTCCTGGGCTGGTGCAGACATAGAACACTGCCTGTTGCCCATTGGGCACAATATTGAAACGGCCGCCGTCATAGCCGACCGGAAATTGTGTAGCTGCATTCAGCGTAATGCGATGGAAGCCTAGGCTTGGACTGGCTGCGGGTGGTGTACCAACCGATAGGATCGATGCGCGGTTTGTGCCTGAATAAACATCGTTGGTATTTTGGTTGTCGATGACGACCCAGTCTCCGGCCACCGGCATTGAAGTGAGTGCTGTTAATACATCAAACTCTGAAACGGTGCTATTCGTATCAATAGGTTTGCTTGAATTTCCTGGCTGAACAGCATCCCAAACCGTGTCCGGCTTCATCCTGTAACGGCCACCATTGGAAGTGGGTATAAATTCAACGCATTGCGGTGTAGCCAATCGAATCGAATTAGGCACAGCCAGCCGAATATCACGCGTCATTTTTCTCATGGCGGTGTCGGTCTGGTCGGTCAATCCGGCACGACGCGCCACTGCCACATAGCTATCAAACGCTGGTTTGAACGAAACCACAAGAATTGATGCCATGACACCGACGATCACCACGACCATAATCAATTCGAGTAGCGTAAATCCAGCTTGCCTCTTCATCATTAGGGCCCTGCGTAGTTGGTACGCCAGCCGGTCAAAGAATAGGTGTTACCGCTCTGTGTAACGTCTATCGTGATCAGCAGAACATCGACGGCCGGCACTCCTGTCATTGGCGACACGGTCGGTTCTATGACGCTAATCCGCGCACCATAGCCGGTCAAAGCAGCCGTTGCAACGCCAGAGATATCGCACACATTGGCGGTGCTATAGCCGTTGTAATCACGTACATCGTTGAAGGTGTCGCGTGCACAGCTATTGGCGGTCGCGACATTCGCGACAACTGAAAACTGTTTGAGCAGAACCTCTTCCATCATCCCGTCTGCAATCGCCGACATTTGTTTTGTGAGCATTGGAGCCGCACTGCTTTTCACGGTGGTGATGAATGCCATCAGTACGCCTGTCAGCCCAACACTAAGGATGACAATGGCGACAATGAGTTCGATCAAGGTCATGCCGAACTGGTTCCTATTCGACATATCCGGTCGCCCCCTCTATTTGAATACTTGTTTGCCCCGTGATGTTGATCGCGCCAGTCACGCCAGCCACAAGAATCGAACCCGAACCATCCGTTGTGACTTGTCCTGATGGTTGAAAAAACAAGCCGCTCGTGAGCGAGCTTCCACTCACCACGACCGTCGAATCCTTGCGCTGGTATGCCGTTCCATCCGGGCTGACGAACACGCTTGCGCAACCCGTTGCTGGATTGGCTGAGGCAATTTGCAATGTGACCGTCGATTGGGTTAGCACCACGCAGACCAGCCGGCGGTGGCTCACGGCCGCCTTCTGGGCGTAACGCAACGCGCTGACCACCTGACTGCGAAATGCCGATCCTGAAAATACACTGCTGCTGCCCAGTCTTGGCATTGCAATCGTCGCCAGCGTTCCGAGAATGACGATCACCAACACTAGCTCAACCAGGGTGAAGCCCCGGTACTTGGTCATTAGTAGATCTCCCGGATATGAATGGTCTTCTTGGTTTCTGGCGAATAAATGCCGAAACTACCGCGTGCAGAAGGGTCACGGTCGTAGGTCGTAGCGCAATTGCCATTCAACGAACGTAACCAGGGAAGTCCGGCACCCGCTGTCGCAGGATGACTGCTCAGACACGACTGATCGACTGAGCCAATACCGAGGTTGATTGCCAGATCGACAAAACCGGTCCCGGAAGTCGGTTTGAGCAAAACGATGCTGGCTTGTCCACCGGAGAGGGTGACACTGCCCTGCACAGTGCTGTTGACCACACCGATCGGCGTTAGCGCCACGGCCGTGGCTGGAATCAGGCTATAGCTATCGTCGCTGTTAAGCACCCATGACAGGCCTGTCCAGTACTCCGCAGCTATCGCCATACTCAAATTGGTTTTCTCGGTACCGAACGCATTGGACACCCGCAAGCGGCCACTGCGAATCACGGCAGTGCCCTCATTCACACCGTCAGCAGAGCTAACAAGATCGGTGTCGACCGCGCGAATTTTGATGGCGTTGGGTGCGGTTTTTGCTGTGCTGAAGGTGTATGTCGGAGTGGACACCGTGGCGGCACCGGTGGACGTGGATGTGAACGCGCTTGCCAGAACCATAGCCGGTGGCTGTACCGGAGTCATCGCACCTGGCCCCGGATTTGCGATCACGCCCAAGCCATTCCAGGCGGATAGGGTCACCCCTTTCGAAAAGCCAGCAGTGGCGTTGTAGTTGGTCGTCGCGGTACCCGTCAAACTCCTTGCAGTCACCTTGGTTGTGAAGGGCTGGCCGGAATAAGTAAAGGTTGCCTCTGGTTGAGTGACCAGCGTATCGAAATGGTGAGGAATGAAGCGGCCGATACTCCCACTCGTTCCCGTAGCCGTCAACGCAGAGCCCAGGTAGCTGGTGCTGCTCAAGTTTGCCGTCAGCGTGATGAGTCCAACCTCACTCCAATTCAGGTTATTCACCGTTGCCACCCCATTGGCATCGTTGACCAGACCGCCGGCACCAAATTCGCCACCAAGAATCGTGCTGTTTCCGACGGCCGGACTATTTCCCACAACAGGTGACACCAGGGTAGCCGTCAATACCACGCCTTGCGGTGCAGTCTCTTTTCCGAAATTCGCGGTAATGGTCGGCGTTCCCAGGCCGTTGTAGCTCGTTGCAGTGACCGTGAAACTGTTCCCCGCTTTGATGAGCCCGGCGGTAATATTCGAAAAACCGAAATGGTGCGGTGCTACCACAAAAGAGTTGCTGCTGCCGTTGAGCGTGATGGCTGTACCGTTGGTCGGTGTGACTGTCTTGTTGGCATACAGCGTGATCTGACCCACATCGTCGTAACGCACAGTGATGGGCGCGGAACCATTCGCATCGAAGCTGAGGCTAACTGGCGTGCTGTACTGGGTCGGATTGCTGCTGGGGCTGCCGGCAATGGCGGTGGTGTTGATGGTGGCGAGATTGCCGGTTTGGCACGTCGTGGGGTTATTGCAGGCGTAACCCATGTTCACTGCCGTTGTCTGACCAATGATCGCTGGCGTGCACACCGCTGGATTGGCAGTCGTCGTCTGCACGGCACGCAGATACCAGGTGGAAGTCGCGATGCCGGCCACCTGGGCCGACAGGGGGGAGGCGTTACCCGTGCTCGTGGCGGAGAAGATAAAACCGGCAAGACCGGCCGTGAAAGTACATGAAGGAGCTCCAAAATTACAGATGGTGGTACTGGTTGGCGCTGACGTTGGAGATGTCATTCCAAACACCACGCTGCCTGCCGTCGCGACTTGCACATTCTTGGTCACGCTGCTTGAACCTGGTGCAATGACAAATCCGGCTCCCGTCGCTCCGCCGGTGGTGCCGTCCCAGTTCACCGTCATACCTGCACCCGTTGCCGTCAGTGTGCCGTTGACTCCACCGGTGTAAGGCGTGATGCACGCTGCGTTAGTACACGCCTTAATGGTCAGCGTGCTGGCTGCGCAAGTCAGGCCAGTGCCGCTGGCATGCTGAATTTCGAAGTGATCTGGCGTGGAGATCAGGCAAACCCGTGCCGTCCCGTCCCAATTTCCCCCAGCATTTTCATTGGCATAACCAGTTGAAATTTGGGCGGCGGTAAGGGCCGCGTTGTACACCTTGACTTCGTCGATATCGCCGCTGAAAAAACGCCCTGTTTGTCCGGAATTTTCGCCAATGTAAAGCGGGAAATTGTTGCTATTGAGGGTGTCGACAAAAGCACTCGATGCGGTCAATGCCCCGTTGACGTAGATTTTTATCTTGGCGCCGTCGTAGGTGCCCACCACGTGATACCACGTGCCAGAGGCTGGCACATTGTCCGAGTTGAGATCAGCACCGCTACAGCCATCGTTGACGCCGAAATCCATTCCGCCGGACGTGTTAATACCGTTGATGCTACAGCCGCCATTGAGATGTATGCGGTAGGCGCTGTCGCCCTTTGTAAGGATAGCCTCCCAATCCTTGATCGCGGTCGCGTTGTGTCGCACCCACGCCGCCACCGTGACTTTTCTTGAATTGAGTAATGCGTTATTCGGTACCGAGACAAAACCGCTGCTACCGTTGAAGTTGTAACCGTTACAGATTTTCCCCTTACCGCCAACGGTGACTCCTCCCTTCAACGTACCGTTCAAACTGTTGCCGCTTGAATCGATCACGCTGCCTGCGCTACTTTCGTCAAAACGGTATTCTGCAATGGCGATCGCTACGCAGACGCCCGGAATAGACAGGGTCTTGTCGTTAATCACGCTGGAAGTCAAGGTAACAACCCCGGCACCGGAGGCCGCCACACTGCCGCCAACACGAGAGGACGTCAGATTGATAGCGCCGGCGACAGTACTGATATTGCCGCCGACTAAGACACTTGTCAGTGTGACGACACCAGCGCCCACAACACCTATATTGCCGCCAACCGTGCTACCGGCGCCGATAGTGATGCCGCCAGCGGTGGAGCTGAGAACGCCACCTACTTTGATGTTCGTCGTCAGCGTGACAACGCCAGCTCCGGTGGTAATGACATTCGCGCAAATCGTAGTCCCGTCACCGATGGAGATACCCCCGGCGACGGTGCTGATGGAGCCTTCGACTTTGATATTGGCAGCCAATGTAACTGCGCCGGCATCGGTAGTAATGCTGCCGCCGACAGAGCCCCCATCCCCGATGCTGATGGCACCAGCGTCGGTACTGAGATAGCCGCCAACGGTGCTCCCAATTCCCAAATTAATCGCAGCGGAACCATTCACATTGCTGTTCAAAACAGCATTGGCTCCCAGCGTGATCACCCCGGTCGAAACAATAGTCAAATCGGAGGCAGCCCCACTTGCATTGATTAAGGTTCCAATGCCGGTTGTGAACGCCCCCGAAAATTTGATGGTGGCCGGTTTGGGTGAGGCAATAGTGACGGTGTCGTTAGCGGAAAGCGTTAACGTTCCGCAGGAATAGGTCCCACTGCTGCCACTGCAACCTGAGGGCAGATTGCCGGGAAAAACGTAGTTCTTTGCTTGTGCTGGCAGCCCGACCAGAAGCAGCATTAGCAACGCAACAAACCCGAACATTGATCGCCGCAAAGCGATGAATGTTGTGGTCGAATGAATGTGGCCGTGTTTAATCATTAATCTGCCCACTGGATCGCTACCAATTTGATAGCGGCTTGCGCTTTATCCATGGCTTTTAGATAGGCTTCATAAAAGACTTAACTCACATCTCGCCCGGAGTTAGGGTCCAGTCAACAGGTTGAAGCTATATGGCGCTGACTAACCCCAATAGGAAAAGCGTACCGTTACTTTAGTCCTGCAGATTTCTGGCTAATACCGGCTTATCGGTAGCTTGACTACCCGTAAAACAGTAGTCGCAACTGTCTGCGTTTTTGAAAAAATCAGCCTTGCCGCCAATTTTTCATTAGGAGAACACGCAAACGGGTGCTCCTGGGCAACATGCTTAGAAGGTGCGGCCTTTGGTGACCGTCTCACGCAAAATTTTCCATTGCCCGTTCACATATTCCATGACCAGTGTCTTTTTCACGGAATCGCGGTAATCGTCGGAACCATATTCCTGCGTGAAGCTGACTTCCGAGGTTTGGGCGTCGCAGCGGGTTGGGGTGATGTTCTTCAGCACTGTGGAGATGCCCCCTTGCTTGCTGACACGTTTTTTCCGTAAGGTCTCCCACTGGGCGCGCTTGAGATCAAGGGCGGGCACAAATGCATCGCTGTAAGAGGCAAAGTAGCCGTTGATGTCTTTCTTGTTCCATGCTGCAATCCACTTTTCAACTGTTGGCGTGATGCTTTGGCAGATGGCGTTGTCAGGTGCTGGAGGTTGGGCGACCGGTAGCGCGGCCGTGATAAGCGGTGCGATGACCGGCGGCAAAGCCACTTTGTCCAAAGTAAGCGGCGCGGGAAGTGTGGTGTCGCACAGCAGTGCGTCATCGTCGGCTTCAGCGCCCGCTGGCAAGGGCGGGGCTTCGTTTTGAATGGGGCGCAGTTGCAGGGCTGGCAGCAAAGCGCCATTGACAGTCAGCACCCGGGCCTTGGCCAGTTGGTGGTCTTCTTCTGCATTGGTCAGGGCACGGCGGGCTTGGTACAGCTCGTTTTCCGTGTCCAACAGGTCGAGCAAAGAGCGTTGTCCGATATCGAATTGCTGTCGGTAGGCCTCACGGGCCTTGGCAGTGGACAGTTCATGTTGCGCCAGAAGTCCGATTTGTGCTTCAAGCTTAGTCATGTCGTTGAGCGCAATCAGAGCAGTTTGACGCACATCGCGGCAGGCTTTGTCACGCAAGTCAAAGGCCGAATTGAGCTTGGCGGCGTACTGACGAATGCGTGCCGAGTCACTGCCACCACGGTACAGGTTGTAATTCAGGACCAGCTGCAAAGCGCTGTCACGGTAGTCACCACTGACGCCGTAGCGATTTCTTTCGGCACTTTGACTAGCGCGAAATTCCAGAGAGGGGTAGTTCGGTGAGTCCCGCAATTGGGCATCGACCCGGTAGGCTCGAATGGTGGAGACCGTGCCTAAAAAATCGGGGTTGTTGTGTACTGTGTTCACCACGAAGTTGTCGGATGAGGGCAGTGATTTCGACAAATTGGGGAGTGGCTGCAGTATTTCAGCCGGGGCTTCGCCTACCAACCGCTGGTAACGCGTAGAAACGTCATGTAGATTGCTCGCTTCGGTAAGCCAGTTGGATTCTGCCAGTGCCATGCGTCCCGCAGCTTGTTCCAGATCGACGCGGCGCCCCACACCCGCCTTCACGCGGCTCTCCAAGCGGCCGTGGACATCGGCATGGGTCACGTAATTGTCGCGCGCCAAAGTCACCAGTCCACGGTAACGACGCACGTCGATGTAGGCGCGTATCGCTTCCAATGCAATCTGGTCACTGGCTGAAAGCAGCTCGTAATACGACGTCAGGCGTGAGTGCCCCAGTCGATTCACCTCAGAGCGGGTGGAAAACCCGTCGAAGAGCATCTGACGCAACTGCAAGGTGGTCGTTGAATTGTCATAATCGACCGAAGAACCCACGCCAGGGGTGAGTGAGTTTTTCTTCCCGATGTCCACCGACAAATCAATCTTTGGAAGCCAGCCGCCCTTGGCCGCATCCTGTTCGCCGGTGATCGCCATCAAATTATGATGTTTCAATTTGATTTCGGGATTGGTAAGAACGGCGCGTTCGACCGACTCTTTGACGGAGCTAGCAGGTTGTCCCCAAACGGCGCCACTGACCAAGATCGTGCTTATGGCGGATAGTGCGAAAAGTTTTTTGTGCATTCGGCTTTGAACTCTGTTTGAATTTTTCGGGGAAGTTGTAAACAAGCCGCATTTTGTCAACGGAGTTGCGCTTGGAGTGGGGCACTTCGATTTTGATTTTTTGGTGGAAATATATCTACCGAACGATCGCGCACACATTTACTGTATGCCCACTAAATTCGATCTGATACCGAAGTATTGGTAATTTTGATACCCGTAAACCGGTAGTTCCGGTCGGGCTGATCGAATCTCGGCTTGCCCAGTCGAATTAATATTCAGTGGGTGAATTTATAGAAGACGCGCAAGCGATCGAAGCGTCGAAGTTCAAGTAGTTTCGTTTGCTATGAAAATTCAAAAATGAAGATGGAATGCTCGTTTATGTTAAACATTTTGGTCATAGATGATGATGAATTTTTCCGTGAAACACTGGCCCACATTTTGCAAAAAGAAGGATACAAAGTCACCGAATCCAACGACGCTTTCAATGCATTGGCCCTACTCGAGCGCTCCCGGCCGGATCTGGTTTTCGCGGATATTTTTATGCCCAATATGAACGGTATGGAGTTCATCATGGAGTTGTCAAAGCGAGACAACAACATGCCGGTGATTGCCATGTCAGGGGGGCGTCACTCCAGCACGTCGCTGTATAACCTAGAGTCTGCCAAGTTGCTTGGTGCTAAAGTGACTCTCACCAAGCCTTTTACTCTTGTAGAACTGCGCAAAGCATTGGTATTGGCACTGGCGTGACTCCCAAGACCACTGGCGAGTAGCGGGTCGTTGCTGTGCTCAACCTTATCTGCATCAAAAAATGGAACGAACCCCAATATGAATTGGCCTATTTGGAATGCTGAAACACTATATGCATTGGTGGGCAATGATGTGCCGATGCAAAGTCGCATGCTTAATCTGTTTTTGCGCGAAGCTGAAAAACAGATTCCTGTAATTGAACGTGCGGTGGCGGCGGGTGAACTGGCCAGCGTCGCAGACCTAGCACACGTACTGAAGACGTCTGCACGCATGGTCGGGGCGCTCAAAATGGGGCTGCTTTGCGAAGAAATCGAAACAACGGGGGACGCCAGGGAGTCGGCAAGTTGTTTCGCTAGCGTTCAATTGTTAGCCGCCGTTTTTTCTACTACAGAATTGAAAATTCGAACGCAAATGGCGGTGCCAACTGCCGCTTTCAAATAGTCTGAATTGTGGTTGTCACAGCATGTAATGCACAGTGTGAAGGAAACTAGATCTGCGCCGATATATGTGCGCGGATCTTGTTCCGGGTGTTGGTAAAGACCGCGGTCAGAGTGTCGGCCAGCGCAAGGCAGGTGGGGCCATTTTTGTCCCCCCCAGCCGTTTCCATTGCTTCAGACAATTCCCCGAGCTGAAAGGCACCTACCATGCGTGCCGAAGACTTCAGCGCGTGTGCGACTTCCGCAGCGGTTTCGAACTCCGCGTCTGAAGTCGTACGAACAATGGTCAGTATTCTATTTTCCGCACCCAGTAAAAATTTTTCAAGTACGCTGCGCTGTAAGGCGATGTCGTCGCCGACCATTTTCCCAAGGGTCTCAGAATCCCAAAGAACTGCCACAGCTGATGTGTTCAGTGCACGGGGCGTGATGGGATAGGGCGATGCTCCGGTATTTTCCCGCGGTAACCATTTGTCCAACACGGGAGCCAAGTCTTCCATGCGTGTGGGTTTGGATAAATAGTCATCCATGCCACGGGCTAAGCAACGTTCGGACTCACCCTGCATCGCGTTGGCGGTGATGGCCACAATCGGCAGGTGCGTACCGTAGGGTTCATTTTCCCGAATCGCTGCGGTCAATGCAAAGCCATCCATACGCGCCATGTGACAGTCGGTAAGCAGGAGTGAGTAGCGGCCGGTGCGCCACATTTCCAGCGCCACCGCACCATCTTCTGCGACCTCACATGCATGGCCCAGTAAGCGCAACTGGAGTTGCATGACATCGCGGTTGGTGTCATTGTCTTCCGCCAGCAAAATGAGACGCCGAGTCGCTACCGCTTGTTCAATCGTCGGAGGGGTAGGCGACGTCAGAGCGCCCCGACGGCGCGAGAGTTCCGTGGAGGAGCGGATCAGACGGCCACTGGCAAATGCAATGGCCTCAATCAAGTAGCTGTAGTGAAGTGGAAAGGCGCTGACACCGAACGCACCCAAAACGGTGGTGCCAACAAACCGTTCTAGGCACACAATGCCTGCAGCAGCCGGTAGGTCCAGGTCAACGTTTGCCCCTTGGACATCGATACCTAGCAGCACGACCATGGGCCCCACGTCAGGCGGCAGTTGAGTCAAATGGTGTCGCACTGCATCAAGATCTTCAAATGCGGTCACTTCGGCATCTGCATCTAGACAGTAGGAGCTCACCACGCTATGGAGTGCGGTGTCGTGATTCACGGTCAGCACGTGGACCCCGGTCAGGCTTGGGCCAAACACCTGCATGCCGGGCGTTGTTGCGTTTTGGAGTGGCAGCTCAATCATGAACTCTGAGCCTTGCCCCTCCGTGCTGCGTACGGAGATGTGTCCGTCCATCATCTCGACCAGGCGTTGGCTGATACTTAAACCTAGGCCGGTGCCACCAAATTTCCGGGCGGTGCTTTCATCTGCTTGTGTGAAAGGCTGAAACAGCCTGAGTTGCGCCTCCGTGCTCATGCCAATGCCATTGTCGACCACGCGGAATATCACCCCCGACTGCCCCTCAGCCAAAGTGCAGGGCTCCACATACAAGGTTACCTGTGCCTGTTTTCCTTCCTGTGATGATGTGAATTTGATGGCATTTCCCAGCAAGTTGAGCAGGATCTGTCGTAGGCGGGTCGGGTCCGTCAAAATATGGTGTGGCAGCGCTGGCGATACGTAGACCGCCAGCTCAATAAGTTTGGCTGCGGAGGTCGCCACCATGAGGAGGGCGACGCCTTCTGTGAGTTCGCGCAAATGGGTCGGAAGGCGCTCTATGTCCAGCTTGCCGGCTTCGATCTTGGAGAAATCCAGAATGTCATTTAGGATATTGAGCAAGGACTGTGCTGATCGCTGAATAGTATTGAGCATGCGGTGCTGTGTGGGCTCAAGCTTGGTTTCCTGCAAGATGTCTACCATCGCAATCACCCCATTCATGGGGGTGCGAATTTCGTGGCTCATGCTGGACAAAAAGTCTGACTTGGCCAGGTTCGCCTTGTCTGCCACCAAGCGGGCGCTCTCCAGCTCTATGTTCTTCTCTTGCAGAACCTGGTCCAGGCGTTTACTCTCGGTGACGTCGCGTGCGGCGGCAAACACGCCTTGCAGCACGCGGTCCCGATCGTAAAAAGTGGTCGCGTTGTATGACACCACGGTTTCGATGCCGTTGCGGGCGCGAACGGTCAGCTCATAGTTGGTGATTTTCTTGCCACTCAGCACCGAAGTCATGGCTGCCACGGCCCGCTCTGGATCGGTAAAGTATTTTTTCAGCGGGGCACCAATCAACTCATCGCGTGTGCAGTCGGTCAACGCCTCCATCTGCTTGTTCACGTCAGTAATGATGCCCGCTGGGTCGGTGGTCATGATGGCATCAATGTTGGATTCAATCAGCGAGCGGGTGTAGAACTGCTGGTCTCGCAGGCGCTGATCAAGTTTCTCTTGTTCCTCCTCAATCAGCTTGCGCGCTGTGTTGTCGGTGCCAATCAGCAAGTAGCCAATGATGGCGTCTTCGGCATCGCGCAATGCCGTCACTGATACCACGGCGGGGAAGCGGCTGCCGTCCTTGCGGATATAGGTCAGCTCGTAAATGTCTTCAATGCCACGCGAGGCCTTGAACACCAGCGCCTCAAAGCCGGGGGTGATCGGTGTGTCCAACTCGGCGCTCAAGGTTCTGGCGCGGGCGATAACCTCTTGCGGGTCCGAAATGTCCGCTGGACTGATCTGGTTGACCACGTCGGCAGCGGCGTAGCCCAGCATGCGCTCGGCACCGACGTTAAAAATCTGAATCACACCTTTGGCGTCTGTGGCGATACTGGAAAAGTTGGCGCTGTTGAAAATTGCGCTTTGCAAGGCGACCGTACTGAACAGACTGGAATCAGATTTCCTACGCTCGGGAAAACTCGGCGAAGGGATTGCAGCCATTGGCACGGTAAGAAAAGAAGCCTTATTTTTTTTGGTCATGACATGTCATTTTTATTTTTCAAACTATGCGCGTAATTTGCTAACTACGAAGTGAAGCGGCTCCAGTTCGAGATTCTGTCTTAGAGCCATTCCATTATGCGATCTTCAGTTGCTGTGTCTAAGTCCGAAGCAATGCGGCAAACAGTCTGACCGCCCATTGGCATTTAGCAACCGAATTAGTCAACGGTATCGAAAAATGGCATAAAACTACCAATTTACCGGTAGTCCCAATACCCAAATTGGAGGACTCAAAGATCTGCCACACGAATAGGGTATAGGTGCGGCAATGCTTATTTCGATTGTCTCGATCCCTAAGTACCGGTGGGTTGACACATCACTTACTTGGAGGCGGCGCGAGATACCAGTACTGCAATTCGTTTTTCAAGCGTATCCCGCTTAATCCGAACAATGCAGACGTCCTGACGCCCACGATCAATAAATTGGAGCTAGTAATGAACCTTTCTAAAAAACAAACCACGAAGCTAAAAGTTCTCGTTGTTGACGACCACCCCCTATTCCGCCGGCTGCTGAGTATTACGCTGGGCAAAGAGTACGAAATACTGGAAGCCGAAGACGGAGCCTCCGCTTTGGCGCTGATCCGAAGCCAACGTCCAGAAATCGTGCTGCTGGATGTCATGATGCCCGGCGAACTTGATGGCCTGCAGGTGCTGGATGCGATCAAGCTCGATCCCAACATCAAAGGCACATTGGTTGCAATGGTGACCGGCCGTGGTCAGGTGGCGGATGGCGAGGAAGCCCGCAAGCGCGGTGCCGACGCGTACTTCATCAAACCCTTTAGCCCATTTCAGGTGATTGAGTGGGTGAGGGGGCACGCAAAATGACGAAGCTCCTACTGTTGGAGCCGTTGGATCTCACTCTTGAGCCTTTACAACGGCAGCTGTTTCGCTATGCGCAGGATCTCCAGGAGGTTCTGTCGCAGCAAAGAACCTTGCTGCAGCGCCACCAGAAACTACTGCACATCATGGGACGCGGTGATCCTGATGATGATCTGTTACTAAACACCGTTTTGCAGCAAGTCAAGCTGTACCTCGTGACCAATGCACAGGGTGAAATATTGCACGCTAGTTCGGAAATGGAGAAGGAACTTGGGATGGATGGCGCCGAATTGAACTGGCGCGCCATTAAGACGCTGATGCCCACAGACGCAGAACCCAGCGTAAGGCAGGTCTTAGATGAGTTGGAGCGCCACAAAGCCCATTCGGCCATCCAACAGCGTCGCTTGCTTTTGCTTGGGCGGGGCAGCCAATGTGACACCAGAGCGTATGACGCCCTGATCATCAAGAGCGGGACTGAGGCACGCACTGAAATTCATTGGTTTCTGAATCTGGTCAAGCACAGCGCAGAAGACTACCTGGAAATTTTGAAAGCGTTTCCCTTGTTCGGTCAATGTGCGCAAGGGTTGTTGATGACCGACCCATTGGGCTCAATTTGTGCCGTCAATGATGCATTCACCACCATCACAGGTTACAGCAGCGCAGAAGCGGTTGGAAGAGTACCTCAGATGCTCAATTCAGACTTGCAAGAGTTGGAGTTTTACAAAATACTCTGGGCGCAGCTTACCGAGGTGGGCGACTGGAACGGTGAGCTCTTTGACCGGCGTAAAAACGGGCAAGTCTATTTTGAATGGGTGACCATCAAAGAAGTCCAAAACGCGGATGGTGAAGTGGTGTCCTACTTGTCCGTCTTTTCCGATCTCTCACGTCGTCAAGATGACACGCAGGAGCTCACAGAGTTAGCTTTTCACGACCCGTTCACGGGCCTGCCCAACCAGCGTTTGCTGGAGAACCATTTGAGCCAGGTGATTGCCGAGGCGAAGCGAAATCGCACGGGATTTGGCGTGTTGTTCATTAGCGCAGACATGGGCCACGGCGTAAGCGATGCGGCGCTGCTGGAGGTGAGTCGTCGTTTGCAGCACGCAGTTCGACCTGGCGATATAGTGGCCCGAGTGGGGGCGGATGAGTTTGTGGTTCTTTTGCTCAATATGGACAGTGAGGATGCGGTGGAAAGCATCATCGGCTTTTTGCTGTACTCGCTGGACGCCCCCATCCACCTTGGAAAACGTTCGCATTCCGTCAACATCAATGTAGGTGCAGCGCGGTATCCCAAAGATGGTGATGATAAGACCACATTATTGGCCCGTGCAGAGTCCGCCATGGTCGGTGCAAAGCGACTGGCAAACCACTATTGCTTCTGGAAGACCGCCTGAGATGAATGCCGACGTTTAGTTTTTCTTGAACTAAGCGTTTGTTTCATAGTGCTCGTTGTTGATCGCATAGCGAGTCAACTCAGCCACGTTATGGAGATTGAGTTTGCGCATGATGTTTCGTCGGTGCACTTCCACGGTCGACGCTGCGATGAATAGAATTTTGGAAATTTGAATCGAAGTATGACCCTGGGCCACCAGGTTCAGTACCTCGCGCTCACGCTTGCCCAGCGGCACCGGAGCACGCGAACGCCCGTTGCGATCGAGCAGCTCTCCGGCCACCGCGCCTGTCACATCAGGGCAGAGATAGGTACGCCCCCGTAAGACCGCCCGAATGGCGCTTATCAGTTCGGTGCTGGCTTCAACTTTGGTCACATAGGCGCAGGCACCCGCGTTGAGCATGTCCACAACGTGGCGTTGATCGGTATATGCAGACAGGGCCACCACCTTGATCAGGGGCCACTCCTGCAAGAGTGTGCGGGTTACTTCTATGCCGTTCATGCCCGGCATTCTGATATCCATGCAGACAATGTGCGGCGCGTGGACGCGTGCCAGCGGGATGACTTGCAAACCGTCTCCGGTCTGCGCTACCACCTCTAAGTCAGCCTGACCCTGCAAAACATGGCAAAGCAATTCCCGAAACATTTGGTGGTCATCGGCAAGCAGGATACGGATTTTCATGGCATCAATCAGTTGCATCCTTGATATCTCAAAGCGCGGGTCCGCGAATCAAGTTGAATTCCAGGCCGGAATCAAGAGCGTGCGAACAGGGGTTCACCGTGCGCGCTGAGTAAGGTTTGCAGGAGTGCACAAGAGGCCTAGCAGTCGAGTTTACGTCACATTGCCGAGACGGGGCGGGAGCCGCCGCAATAGACGCCTTCCACGTTCCAACCTGCAACGGCTAAAAATCGCCATTTCGCTACTGGTTTGCCGGTAGTTTTCAATACCGTCTTTAGTGGTTTTTGTGTCTCTCACGCGCATACAGTCTGTGGTGCACTTGGGTATACACGTTGCCGCCACCCCCGTCGTGATTCGACCCGCACCACCCCATATGCTGGCAATGACTGTTGGGTACCCTTTTAATACTAAAAACGTTTTTAGCCCCCGTATTAATTGCGCAAGCAGCTATATAAATGATAGCAAAATAGTGAGATTGACATATCCATTCCCATATCGGCTTCCGCTGCGATGCCACTCATTCACACAGCGCCACCAAAGGAAGCCGACATGACGACGCTATCTGTCGCAGAAGACAGTGGCGCGCCGCGCTCGGTCCGAAACGACCGCCTCTTGGCGATCGTGCCAAAACTGGGCTGGCTGCAGCAGCGCCTGCAGCAGGCGCTGGCCGCAAACATCGATGTCGACGCCACCCAGGACATGCCGAGTCACCCGATGTATGCGTTGGCCAACGTCCAGGCACTCAGTCTGCGCTTGGCGGCACTGCTAGAGCTGGGCGTGACCTTGTCGACCGAGCGTGATTTGCAGTCCTTGCTCGAACGCTTTTGTCGCGCTGCGCAAAACATCATGGGCACCACCCGCACTGCGGTCGGCATGTACGGTAAAGGCCAGCCCCGGCGCAGTGCCCATTGCGGCATGGTGGTCGACGATGTTGATCAAATTTTTGAAGCGATTGACCTGCTCAGTGTCACTTCCGAAGCGCGCCACAACTTCCTGCTGGTGCCCATCATGCAGGGCGCGGAACAGCAAGGCTGGTTGTACTTGTCCGGCAAGATCGGCGTCGACGACTTCAACGATGAGGACAAGGAATTTGCCACCACCCTAGCGACCCAGCTGGCACCGCTGTACGAGAACCTCAACCTGTATGAAGCGGTCCAGCAGCAGGTCGGCCAGCTCGAAACCGAGGTCGTCGAACGCAAGCTGGTTGCCGACAAGCTCGCGCAAAGCGAGGCTGGCTTGCGCCGTGCCCAGGTCCTGACCAAGTCGGCCCATATCGTTAGCGCCACCGATGGCGTGTTTGAGGACTGGTCGAAGAACCTGCCCCAGCTGATCGGCGTAGCCGAGCACGCGATGCCGGCCACCATCTTGGACTGGCTGGCGATCATCGATGCCCCCGACCAGGCCAAATTTTTGGCCTGCTACCGTGCTGCAGCCAGTAGCAGCACGCGGATGGAAGTCGGCTACCGGGTGCGCCACAGCGACGGCACCACGATCGAATTGCACCAGGTGTTGGAACAGTTGCCCGAGCGTACCGCAGCCAACGGCCACAAGCGCCTGTTCCATACGCTGCAGGACGTGACACTGCAAAAAGACCAGGAACGCAGGTTGGCCCATCTGGGCCGGGTGGCCATGGTGCTGTCCGGGATCAACTCGGCCATTGTGCGAATTCACGACCGCGACGCACTGTTTCATGAAGCCTGTCGGATCGCCGTCAACCAGGGCGCGTTTTCCATGGCCGTGGTCAGCGTTATTGATCCGGCAACGCAACAGGGCAAGGTGGTGGCCAGCTTTTGTGACAGGGACGAGCATGCCACGCTGTTCACGGTACACGCAGACACCGTCGACAGCGACCTGCCGTGGAGCGTGGCAGTGCGCGAACTGCGCCCGGTCATCTGCAATGACATCGCTACCTTGCTGCCGGAAATGGCCGATTTCCAGAAACAGGGCTATCGCTCGCTGGCAGCGATTCCCCTGATGCTGGACCAACAGGTGGTTGCCGTGTTCACCCTGCTGTCGGATGCGGTTGGAACATTCAACGACGATGAGCAAAATCTGCTCAACGAAATGGCCAACGACCTAGCGTTTGGTCTGCGCTTTATCGACAAGGAAGAAAAGCTCAGCTACTTAGCCTATTACGACGTCATGACCGGCCTGCCGAACAGCAGGCTGTTCCACGACCGCCTAACCCAGTTCCTGCAAGGGGCGCGGCATGACAAAACCGTGCCACCGTGCACCTGTGTGATCCTGCTCGACCTAGACCATTTTTCGCAACTGAACGACGTGCTTGGGCGCCATGTCGGCGACGCGATTTTGTCGCAAGTGTCGAAACGGATCAACGCCAGCCTGACCGAGCCATATAGCCTGGCGCGCATCAGCGGCGACATTTTTGCCATTGCGGTGCCGAGACTGCGACTGCCGACCGACTTGACCACCCTTTTGGAGCAACAAATTTTCGGCGCGTTCAACAGCGCGTTTATCGTCGATCAGCACGAAGTGCGCATTACCGCGCGCGCCGGCCTGGCCCTGTACCCAGACGATGGTGACGATGCGGAAACGCTGTTTAAACATGCCGAAATCGCCCTCAAGAAAGCCAAGTCGCTCGACGAGCTCTATCTGTACTACGCGCCGCAGATGAATGCGGCCCTCGCCGCCAGGCTGAAATTGAAGAACGAATTGCAACAGGCGCTCGATCTGAACCAGTTTGCGGTGTTTTACCAGCCGCGGGTTGACTTGCTCAGTGGGCGCATTGTCAGCGCTGAAGCCCTGATCCGCTGGCAACATCCGCAACGCGGCATGGTGCCACCCGACCAATTCATTCCGCTGGCCGAAGAGACTGGCCTGATCGTGCCGATCGGCGCGTGGGTGATCGACGCGGTGTGCGCGCAGCAGATCGCCTGGCAGGACCGGCAGGTGTCCATCGTGCCGGTTGCTGTGAATTTGTCGGCCGTCCAGTTCAAGAAAGGGCAGGTGCTACATACCATCCGTGACACGATCGCCCTGCATGGTTTGAAGTCGAAATACATCGAATTCGAATTGACCGAATCGATCTTGATGAGCGACCCGGAAGTAGCCGCCCGCCATCTGCAGGCCTTGAAACAACTCAACGTCAAACTGGCGCTCGACGATTTCGGCACCGGCTATTCCTCGCTGGCCTACCTGAAGCGCTTCCCGTTCGATTTTCTGAAAATCGACCGTGCCTTTATCAGTGACATCACCAAAAGTTCCAAGGATGCAATGATCGCCACCGCCGTTATTGCGATGGGGCACAGCCTGAACCTGCGGGTCGTCGCCGAAGGGGTTGAGACCGAGGAACAACTGGACTATTTGCGGCGTCACCGATGCGACGAAATCCAGGGCTATTATTTCAGCCGACCGGTGCCCGCCGCCGATTTCGAATCCATGCTGCTGGAGGGCAAGCGCCTGGCGCCGGCAACCGTGTTGGCCGAACGCCGGGTGGGTGCGCGGACGCCGCAGGACGTCCCGGGCACATTGCTGGGTGCTTAGTGATTGATTGCTGGAAGGCATCTCAAGGCCACTGCGCTGCACGAAGTGTCGAGCAAAGAAGCGTTTAACGCCCCCTGATGGCCCTTAGCTCGCAGTAGGAGTAGATTGCTTTGGGCCAATTGTTCGCGCTAGTACCACCCAAGGCAGTGTGCCGTAGCTTTGAAATTGTGTATTTGCAATTCAATGTTTTTGTATCTACAATAACCCATGCGTATCACATTCGATCCAGCCAAGCGTGACAAGGCTTTGGTGGAACGAGGGCTCGACTTTTGGGATGCTGAAATCGTGTTCGCGGGAGTTACCCTTGAAATCGAAGACACGCGCAAAGAGTACGGCGAACAGCGCATCATTTGCTACACACCGCGTGGCGCGGATCGTCACATATTCAGCATGAGGAAAGCCAATGAACGCGAACAAAACCGCATTGCACCACTCCTTGAAGTCTGATCTGGCGCGGGTTGATGCACACGTTGTGGCGAAGGATGAGTACGACGAGCTGCCGGAAGCGGATGATGCAATGCTTGCCAGAGCCCGGGTGAACCGGGGCGGGCGTCCAGTGGCTACGAATCCGCGCAAGCTGTTGTCCATCCGGTTACCTGCAGACGTGATTGACCGCTGGAAGGCGACGGGACCTGGCTGGCAAACAAGGATGGCTGAACGGCTGAGTACCGTTCGGTAGCAGAAAAGAGCGCCGCAAAGGCGCTCTTTTCATGGGTGATAGTTGACGAGCCTGATCCCGGCACTGACTCCACAGTTAGGGCTGCTTGGTTCCCCATCTGACCCGGTTGGCCGCTTCGCCATGCGAGAGGGCCCGTCAGCGCCAATTGTAATGGCATCCACACCGTAGAATCGTCGCATGTCTTATCTCGTGCTCGCCCGCAAGTACCGTCCCCGCAACTTCACCGAAATGGTGGGGCAGGACCACGTGGTGCAGGCGCTCACCAATGCGCTGACCACCCAGCGCCTGCACCACGCCTATCTGTTCACCGGAACGCGCGGGGTGGGAAAAACCACGGTGTCGCGCATTTTGGCCAAGTCGCTGAACTGCCAGGGTGTCGATGGCACCGGCGGAATCACCGCTACCCCTTGTGGAGTATGCGCAGCGTGCTCTGATATTGATAGCGGACGATTTGTCGATTACACCGAACTCGACGCCGCTAGCAACCGGGGCGTGGATGAAGTGCAGGCCCTTTTGGAGCAGGCGGTTTATAAGCCGGTGCAGGGGCGTTTCAAGGTGTTCATGATCGACGAGGTGCACATGCTCACCAACACGGCGTTCAACGCCATGTTGAAAACGCTGGAAGAGCCGCCCGAATATCTGAAATTTGTGCTGGCCACGACGGACCCGCAAAAGGTGCCGGTCACCGTGTTGAGCCGTTGTCTGCAGTTCAATCTGCGGCCCATGGCACCCGAGACGATTCGTGAGCATTTGAGCAAGGTTTTAGAGGTGGAGCAGGTCAGCTCCGAAGTGCAAGCCCTGCGCCTGCTGGCCCGTGCCGCGCGTGGCTCCATGCGCGACGCGTTGAGTTTGACCGACCAGGCGATTGCCTTTGGCGCTGGCCAGCTGCAAGAAGCCACGGTGCGCCAGATGCTGGGCAGCGTAGACCGCTCCTATGTGTTCCGTCTGATCGAAGCGCTGGCTGTGGGTGATGGCAAGACCGTGGTGGAAACCTCCGAGACGCTGCGCCTGAACGGCCTGAGCGCGGCCTCCACGCTGGAAGAAATGTCCACCGTGTTGCAGCGCATGGCGGTGGTGCAGACATTGGCGCAAAGCGCCGGTGCGCCCAGCAGCGCGACCAACGCCACCAATGACGACGCTGACCCCGAAGCCGCTGACACCGCGCGCCTGTCCGCCCTGATGCCCATGGACGAGACGCAGCTGCTCTACAGCATCTGCCTGCACGGCCGCGCTGACTTGGGGCTGGCCCCTGACGAATACGCTGCGCTGACCATGGTGCTGCTGCGGTTGTTGGCCTTCAAACCCCAGGGCGCTAGCGCCTCGGCTGAAAAAAAAACTCTAATTAATGCCGGGCAGGGTGCAGCGCCGGTTGCGGCGGCTGCGTCAATGCAGGTAGCACAGGCAGCGCGGGTCCCGGTGCTCATGCCAGCTGCAGTGCCCATTCGTCCAGTAGCACCCGTAGCACCGCCTGCTGCTGCTCCCGCAATGGCTCCTGCCGCGCTCCGTCCAGCCACCGTCCAGCCATGGGAAGACGCCCCTGTACCAGCACCAGACCCCGTCGTGCCCCCCGGCCATGTGCTGCCCGTGCGCGACAGCGCACTGCGTCGGGTGCCAGAGGCATTCGAGGGCTCTGAGGCCGACGATTTTGAACAAAATGGGCCGCTAGCCCCCGCTAGACCTGCGCAGGCTGCTACGAAAGTAGTAGCAGTTCCGGTGCGTCAAGCGATTGAAACCCGGGCCGACGCCAGCGCTGCACAGGCTGCGCCAGTGCTGATTCCGACCGAAGAGGGCGATTTTTGGCACGCCACGGTGCAGGCCCTGATTGCCGCCGAGTCCATCACAGCCATGGTGCGTGAGCTGGCCCTGCAGTCGCAGCTGATTGCGCGCGACACCGACCAGTGGATCTTGCGGGTCGAGCGCGAGTCCCTCAACCAACCCGGCAGCCGTGACCGCCTGACTAACGCCTTGGCGGCGGCAGGCTTTGGCGTGAAGCTGGTGGTCGAGGTGGGGCGGGTGACCGACAGCCCGGGCCGACGCAACAGCGCGGCCTCGGCCGAGAAGCAGCTGGCCGCCGAGAGAATTATTTTTGACGACCCGTTTGTGCAGTCCATGATGCGCGACTTTGGCGCGAAAATCGTGCCGGGTTCCATCAAGCCGCTGTAGGCTCTGGCACTGCCCCCATTACTG
>JBEEJM010000132.1:0-17160 GCA_041169205.1 Pseudomonadota bacterium
TCGGACTTCACCGTCATCCGGCTTAAGCCCACGCGCAGCAATAGCAGCGACCAAAGCGTCAATAGGAGTGCCGACATTCTGTCCACCACCGGCGTGCACATTGGTGGCACCGACTTTGACCGCCTGTTGGACCTCAGCACCGTCATGCCCCTGCTGGGCTACAAGCATGTGGGAACCGGCGGACGCATTGTTCCCAACAGCGTGTTTTTTGACCTGAGCACTTGGCACCTGATCCACCAGGCCTACACGCGCAAAGCCTTGCACTTTGCCAAAGAGCTGTGGACCGACTACACCGACCAAACCTTGCACCAACGCCTGATGGATGCGCTGGAAGAACAGCACGGCCACCGCATGCTCAGCGGCGTGGAGGCGGCCAAGATTGCCTGCTCCATCACCAGCACCGATGCCTTGGTGGACCTGGACTTTTTGGGCCACGGCTCCAGCGAGCACCTGGGTGCCACCGTCACTGCCGGGGGCATGGCCGAGACACTGCAACAGGCGCTGGCCCAAGTGGTGCAGTGCGCGCAAGACTGCGTGGCCACCGCGGGCTTGGTGCAGGTCGATGCGGTCTACCTCACCGGCGGCTCGTCGGCCTTGCGCCCGCTCATTGATGCACTGCGGGCCGCCATGCCCCAAGCCACACTGGTCGAAGGCAACCGCTTTGGCGGTGTAGCCGCCGGTTTGGCGGTGGCGGGCGTGAAGTCTGCCGACCTGCTTGTCGCGAGTCCGTGACAATATCAGTGGATTGCGATATAACACGGTCCGAGTACTACCAAGGAATCCGGCGTGTCATCCAGTTCACCATTCAACCGCATCGCAAACGTCTTTAAAAACCTCTGGTTTATGGACCCGCGCGCCGACGCGATCATCATTAACGACACCGCCGTGCGCATCCGGGCCGGCCTGCTGCTGGTCATTCCGCTGTACATGGGTTTCACGCTGTTTGATGCCATTTACGGCTCGCACTGGGTGGTGACCGGCAATGCGATCAAGGACACGTTTGACACCGATTTTGACGGCCGCATCCTCTACAACGTGGAAGCCGTGCGCCGCACGTTGGAGTACTCCAAGCAAACCGGCGTGCTCATTTACGCATTGTTCGAGATGCTGGCGGGCATGTTTGTGTTCACCTCGCGGCTCTCGCCCACGATTCTTATCAGCAGCTTTTTGGCCCAAAGCCACACGCCGGTCTGGAAGCCACTGATACCCAAGCGCTTTGCCTGGTCGATTGGCGCGAGCTTTATTTCGATCTGCCTGATCTTTTTTAACCCCGAAGTGTTTGCGGGCTGGGTCAACACCGTGTTGGGCCATGTGGTCTTGCCCACCACCAGCAACTACATGCCCCGCTGGATCCCCATCACCATGGTGTGGACGTGCGTGGGCTTCATGTGGATGGAAACCGTGCTGGGCTTTTGCGTCGGCTGCAAAGTGCACGCACTGATGGTCAAGCTGGGATGGGTGCAGGATGAGTGCGAGGCCTGCAATAACTTGAATTTCAGCCGCTGAGCGTTGGTCTCAAGCAAGCCAGACAGGCGAGCTGTGCGCACTAGCCTGTTGGTGGCGGTGTTGTTGTCGCTGGCGCTGCATGCGGGCGTGCTGGTGGTCCGAAAAATTCACGCACTGCCACCCGCATCCGACCTAGAAGCGCCGCCAGAACCCTTGCTGCTGAGCATGTTGGTTCCACCGATTGAAAAGCCCAACCCCGTTCCCCCAACCCTCAGCGCAGAACCTGCCCGCATAGCGTCTACTGTCCCGCTCCCGCCCGTGCCTGTGTCTGACCAGACGCCCGCGTCCATGGCAGCGCCAGCCGCGCCCACCGCTGAAGAATGGGGTCTGGCATCCACCTACACGCTCAAGAACAGCAAGCGCTACCGCTACAACTGGGGACAGCAGGTACGCAGCATGATGGGGACGGCGATGGAAGGGCCGCAACAGGGCCATGTGCGATTTCGTATCGCGGTAGCACCCGATGGCAAGCTTGCCAAGATAGAAACACTGTGGTCCACCTCAGAGGTTGCTGAAAAGCTAGCGCGACACGCCATTGCATCTTTGCCGCAGCTGCCACCCACTCCGACAGGACAGCCGTTGGTGTTCGAGCAGACCATTGCCTTCGTGCCCTATGAATCAGGATGGCCACCGATCTACAAATACGATTGCTATGAGGACCCACCGGCGTTCAAAAATCCGTTTGTGTGGGATGGCACATCACCCCAAGCCGATCCACCACGCGCCCAAAAAAGCGCGCCCGCGCCGACCAAGGCCCCCAACCATGTGGGCTGCCACAACGATGCCCAACCGGATTCCATGGAGGCCGAGACGGCGGACATCAAGCGCCAATTCGATGTATGGGGTGTGCAGCCCTTGAATGGTGTGAAGTGACTTACACGGCAGCCATCGTTGTATCAAAAATTTGATAGCGGTTTCTGCCGGCCACTTTGGCTTGGTACATCGCCTGGTCGGCCTGGCGTAGCAATTGGTCTGCACCGACGTCGTTTGCCTGGGGGTAAAAAGTAACGCCCAGGCTGGCCGAAACCTGCAAACTGCGTTCGCCCCACTGAATAGGTTGCGCGGCTGCACTCAAGAGGCGATCGAGCATGGGCAAGCTTGCTGCTGTATCGCCCAGGTCAGCCAGCACCGCCACAAACTCGTCGCCACCTAAGCGGGCCATCGTGTCACATTCACGCAATGCGTTTTTCATGCGCTGCGCCAGCACTATCAGCACATGGTCCCCCGCGCCGTGGCCGTGGTGGTCGTTGATGCTTTTGAATCCGTCAAGATCCAGGTAGGCCACCGCCAACTGTTGGCCACGCCGATGCGCCTGTACCATGGCCTGCTGCAGGCGGTCGGCCAGCAGCACCCGGTTGGGCAGGTTCGTCAGGGCGTCAAAGTGGGCGATGCGCTCCAACTGGTGCTGGTGCTTTTTGATGCCGGTGATGTCGGAGAACAAGGCGACATACTGCTGCGTGATGCCGTGGGCATCGCGCACGGCACTGATGTTGAGCAGCTCGGCGTACACCTCGCCGTTCTGACGCCGGTTCCAAACTTCACCACTCCAATGGCCTGGCCCCAACAGGTCGCGCCACATCACCTCGTAAAACGCATGGTCCTGGCGACCGGATTTGAGGAAACGGGGGTTCTGGCCAATCGCTTCTTCGCGGCTGTAGCCCGTAATTCGGGTAAAGGCTTCGTTGATATCGATGATGGTTCCATCGGCCTTGGTGATGGTGATGCCTTCGCGGGCATGGCTGAAGACGCAGGCCGCAAGCCGGATTTTTTCCTCTTTTCGCTTTCGCTCCGTGATGTCCTGTACCAGCCCGGCCAGGCGAACCACCCGCCCGCTGTCATCGCGTTCTGGAAAACCTTTCACCAAACAGGGGCGCTGCTCGCCGTCGGGTTGCACGGTCATGAGTTCCAGCTCGTAAGGCGTGCCGTCGGCCACTGCGGTGCGAACCGCATCAAACAGCATTTGTGTGGACTGCGACGTGTACAAGTCCTTCTGCCCCTCCAGATTGGGAATTCCCAGCGCAGGGTCGCGGCCAAAAATCCGGAACATCTCGGGCGACCAGGTCACAACGTTGGCATCCACATCCCACTCAAAACTGGCCAAACGCGCCATGTGCTCCGTGCGCTCCATCATCAGGCGACTGCGCTGGAGAGATTTCTCGTTAAATTCCATTGCCATCTTTGGCATCTTTGCCATGTGGGTGCCCTCCGGTTTCGTCGTGATCACCGCATGTGGGGTGCAGGTAGTCAAAAAAGTTTACACCTGACAGACCCCAATTGTCTCGAGTTTCTTAAAGCCTAAATCAGCACTTATTCCCTCTCAACCGTGGGAGGGATCGTGGTCGCCTTGTCAATGTGACTACCATCCTTGCATGCGCCGTCGCCACACCGCCCACTACCAACCAACCACCGCCTTCCTCTTGCTGACCGCAGTGGCCGTGCCTTTGGTCTGGAGCCTGTGGGGCGCAACCGCTGCCGCGCTAGACACCACCGCATGGGCTGCCCTGTTGCACGACCCGCAAATCGTGCGTGCTTTGGGTTTGAGTGTGTGGACCGGGCTCTTGTCCGCCATGCTGGCGACGCTGTTGAGCGCGTGGATTTTGTCGGCCACCGTGGGGCGTGCGCAGGGTACGGCGCACACGCACCGACTAACACGTTGGTTGGCACCCATGCTGGCGGTGCCGCATGCGGCGTTTGCGATTGGGTTGGTCGCGCTGCTCGCCCCCAGCGGCTGGATGCTGCGTCTGCTGTCGCCCTGGGCCACGGGCCTGAATGCTCCGCCACCGTGGGCCACCACGCAAGACCCTTGGGGTTTGGGCCTGGTGGCGGTGCTGGTATTCAAAGAGGTGCCTTTTCTGCTGTGGGCTGCGATGGCGCACCTGCAGCGGCCCGATGTGGCACGCCGCCTGCAGCAAGAGCTGCTGTTGGCCCACACACTGGGCTACAGCGAAAGCAACGCCTGGTGGCGCGTGGGCTGGCCGCAGCTGCTCCCGCGCTTGACCGCGCCTCTATTGGCGGTGCTGGCCTACAGCCTGACGGTAGTAGACGTAGCGCTCATCATCGGCCCCACCACACCACCCACGCTGTCAGTGCTGGCCTGGCAGTGGCTGCAAGACGCAGACCCCGCCATGAACGCCCAAGGCGCAGCTAGCGCCTGGCTGCTGGCAGGCATGCTGGTGCTATGCGCTGCCCTCACATGGGCGGCCAAACAGGCACCGTTGTGGGCTCAGCGCTGGACACGTGGCGCAGCGCCCCTCAGCGCCACCATTGCCGATTTGGAACAGGGCAAAAGCGCACACCGCATGCCACACAACTTACCAACCACACCAGCGCTGTTGATGCTCGTCTACCTGCTCGTGTTGCTGGCCCTGCTCGTCGGCAGCGTGACGGGTTACTGGCCTTTTCCGCAAGCGTGGCCAACAGCTTTCACCTGGGCCGCCTGGCAATCGGTGCTGGCCAGTAACAGCACGTTGTGGACGACGGTGTGGTTAGCCACAGCCAGTGCCAGCATCGCGCTGGCGTGGGCGGTGGCGTGGCTGGAGTGGGCACCGCCGCTGTGGCAAGCCCGCATGCAGCCGCTGCTGACCCTGCCGCTGGTACTGCCTGCCGTGCTGTGGGTGGTGGGCCTGCACAGGGTGTCACTGGACTGGCAGCTCGACACCACCGGCCTGGGGCTGTGGCTGGCGCACACGCTGGCCTGCCTGCCTTATGTGCTGTTGGCGCTGCAAGGCCCTTACACCGGGTTTGACCCGCGCTTGCGCCATGTAGCGGCCACGCTGGGCCGGGGGCCGGGGGCGTTTTTGTGGCAGGTGAAATGGCCGCTGCTGCGCTCGGCGTTGGCGGCCAGTTTTGCCATTGGCTTCGCGGTCAGCGTGGCGCAGTACCTGCCCACGCTGTATGTGGGTGCCGGCCGGTTTGCCACCGTCACCACCGAGGCGGTCAACCTGGCTGCGGGCGGCCAGCGCTCGCTCACCGCCACGTTTGCCTGGTTGCAGTGGTTGCTGCCGGTGCTGGTGTTTGCGCTGGCCACCAGGCTGGGGCGGTCACAATTCAAGCATGTCAGCGCCCACTGAACCCCACCACTGGCACCAGGTGCCCCAGGCGCCCGCGCCGGGCACGCTCCTGGGCCAGCGCGATGCCCTGGCCGATGGAATGCCACAGATGTTGGCACTGGGCCTGGATGACGCTACCCACAAACCCTTTCGCTACCTGCTGCTGCGCAGCGGCGAGGGCGTCACCGCGTTTGTCAACCGCTGCGCACACTTTGGCGTGCCGCTGGCAGCCAAGCAGGAACAGCTGCGCTTTATGGCCCACACCAGCATCACCTGCAATGTGCACTACGCGCGCTACCGCTGGGCCGATGGCGTATGCGACCGGGGTGAATGCCTGGGCGAAGCCTTGTTGGCTATTCCCGTGACGGTCGATACCGCAGGCCACATCTGCATTGCACAGGACAACGCTGCATGAGTCTGGAAGTTCATTTGGCCCGACTGGCCACGCCACATGTCACGCTGGTGGCGGGGCTTGACCTCAACATCGCACCTGGCACGGTGCACACGCTCATGGGTGAAAGCGGCTCGGGCAAGTCCAGCGTGCTGGCGGCCCTCTGCGGCACGCTGCCCGATGCGCTGAGGTTTGAAGGCACGGTGCATCTGGGCGGTCTGCGCATCGACACCCTGCCCACCCAAGCCCGGCGCGTGGGCATTTTGTTTCAGGACGACCTGCTGTTTGCCCACATGACGGTGCGCGAGAACCTGCTGTTTGCGTTGCCCCAAGGGGCGCAGGCGCAGCGCGAGGCGCAGGTGCTGCAGGCCTTGGCCGATGTTGAAATGTCGGCCTATCTGCTCGCCGACCCGGCCACGCTGTCAGGCGGCCAGCGCGCCCGGGTGGCGCTGGCCCGCGCGCTCTTGGCCCAGCCCCGGGCCTTGCTGCTGGATGAACCGTTTTCCAAGCTGGACGCTGCGCTGCGCGTGCGCATGCGTGCGCTGGTGTTTGGCCTGATTGCAGAGCGCAATATTCCGGCGCTGCTGGTCACCCATGACAGCGCTGACGTGGCAGACCCAGCAGCGCTGTCCGTTTTGCCGCAACGCGGACAATAGGCCATGCTCGACCGCTTTGCCACCGCCCTGATTCGCCCGCCCATGACCACACTCGCACGCGGCCTGGTGCGTGCGCGGGTAGGGGCCAATAGCATCACCGTAACGGGTTTCATCATCGGCGTGGTTGCTGCAATTTTGATAGCTAGTCACGCATATATGGCGGGGGCTGTGGCCATATTAGCCTCTAGATTGTGCGATGGACTCGATGGACTCGTTGCACGCCAGACCCACGCCACCGATGCCGGTGGATTTTTGGATATCACGCTGGACTTTTTGTTTTACGCCAGCATTCCACTGGCCTTTGCCGTGGCCAACCCCGCTGCCAACGCGCTGGCGGCCGCTGTGCTGCTGGCGGCGTTTATCGGCACCAGCACCAGCTTTCTGGCCTTTGCCGTGCTGGCAGCCAAACGCAAGCTCACCAGCACCGACTTCCCTGACAAATCGTTTTACTTTTTGGGTGGCCTGACCGAGGCCACCGAGACCTTGATGTTTTTCACCGCCATGTGCATCTGGCCGCAGCACTTTGCAGTACTGGCAAGCACCTTTGCGGCGCTGTGTGCCATCACGATTGCCACCCGCATCTGGTGGGGCTGGAGGGCTTTTTCATGAAACGCGCACAACTGCTGTTGCTCCTGGTATTTGCCGCGCTGGTGGCGGCATTTTTTTTGCTCAATCTGGGGCAGTACCTCAGCCTTTCCACCCTCAAAGGCAGCCAGTTGGCCCTGACCGACGCCTATGCCCACCACCCCTGGACCGTGCGCGCCGCGTACTTTGCAGTCTATGTGGCGGTGGCATCGCTGTCGCTGCCCGGTGTCGCCATCCTGACGCTGGCCGGGGGCGGCGTACTGGGCTTTGGCTGGGGGCTGTTGCTGGTGTCGTTTGCGTCCAGCATCGGTGCGACGGTGTCGTTTTTGTCGGCGCGCTTTGTGTTGCGCGATAGCGTGCAGGCCCGCTTTGGCGCGCGCTTGGCCGACATCAACCAGGGACTGGAGCGCGACGGCGCGCTGTACCTGTTCAGCCTGCGCCTGATTCCCGTGGTGCCGTTTTTCGTGATCAACTTGGCCATGGGGCTGACCAGCCTGCGCACCTGGACGTTTTACTGGGTCAGCCAGCTCGGCATGCTGGCCGGGACGGCGGTGTATGTGAACGCGGGCACGCAACTGGCCGGCATAGAGTCACTGCGTGACGTGGCCAGCCCCGGACTGCTGGGTGCGTTTGTGTTGCTGGGTCTGTTTCCGCTGGTTACCAAAAAAGTGATGGGCATGGTGCAACAGCGCAAGGTGTACGCGCGCTGGGCTGCGGTGCGGCCCAAGACGTTTGACCGCAACCTGATCGTCATTGGCGGTGGCGCAGGCGGGCTGGTGTCGGCCTATATTGCTGCCGCCGTCAAAGCCAAAGTCACCCTGGTCGAAGCCCACCAAATGGGCGGCGACTGCCTGAACTACGGCTGCGTGCCGAGCAAGGCCCTCATCAAAAGCGCCAAGCTGGCGCACCAGATGCAGCACGCAGAGCGCTATGGTTTAGATAGCTTCTCACGCACTATCGACGGGGGCTACAGCCCTATTTCATTCAAAAAAGTGATGGCGCGCGTGCACGCCGTCATCGCCGCCATCGCCCCGCACGACAGCGTAGAGCGCTACACCAACCTGGGCGTGGACGTGGTGCAGGGCTACGCAAAAATCGTCAACCCGTGGACGGTGGAGATTACCCTCACCGGTGGCGGCACACAGACCCTGACCACCCGCGCCATCGTCATTGCCGCCGGGGCCAGCCCCTTCGTGCCGCTGCTTCCTGGCCTGGAAGACGTGGGCTACGTCACCAGCGACACGCTGTGGGACCGCTTTGCCGAGCGCGACACCGCGCCCAAGCGCCTGGTGGTGCTGGGTGGCGGCCCGATTGGCTGCGAGCTGGCGCAGGCCTTTGCGCGCCTGGGCTCGGCCGTCACGCAGGTCGAGATGGGCGCACGCATCCTGCCGCGCGAAGACGCTGACGTGGCCGACCTGGCCACCCAGTCCTTGCAGGCCGACGGCGTGCAGGTGCTCACCGGCCACACGGCGCTGCGTTGCGAGCGCATGGAAGGCGAAAAGATACTGGTGGTACAGCACGCAGGCGCCGAGACCCGCATTGCCTTTGACGAGCTGCTCTGCGCCGTGGGCCGCAATGCGCGCCTCACGGGCTATGGCCTGGAAGAACTCGGCATCCCCACCGCCCAAACGGTGCAAACCAACGCGTACCTGCAAACCATTTACCCCAACATTTATGCGGCGGGCGATGTGGCCGGGCCCTACCAGTTCACCCACACGGCGGCACACCAGGCTTGGTATGCGGCGGTGAACGCGCTGTTTGGCGACTTCAAAAAGTTCAAGGCCGATTACTCGGTGATTCCTTGGGCCACCTTTATCGACCCCGAGGTGGCACGCGTGGGCCTGAACGAGCAAGACGCCCTGGCCCAAGGCATTGCCTACGAGGTCACGAAATACGGCATCGACGACCTGGACCGCGCCATCTGCGACAGCGAGGCGCAGGGCTTTGTCAAAGTGTTGACCGTGCCCGGCAAAGACCGCATTCTGGGTGTCACCATCGTCGGCACGCATGCGGCCGACCTGCTGGCCGAGTACGTGCTGGCCATGAAGCATAGGCTGGGGCTCAACAAAATCTTGGGCACCATCCACACCTACCCCACGCTGGCCGAGGCCAACAAATATGCCGCTGGAGAATGGAAGCGTGCCCACCAGCCGCACACGCTACTAAACTGGGTACGCAAATTTCATGACTGGAGACGCAGCTGATGCACACGGTTGACACGGATGCCCTGCACACCGAGCCCGCGCCGCCCCAGAACACCCATGGCTACCTGCCCCGCCAGTTGGTGATGCTGGGCGCAGGCCATGCCCATGTGCAGGTGCTGGCCCACCTGGCGGCCCACCCCCTGGTGGGTGCGCGCGTGATATTGGTGACACCGCACCCCCGGCAGTTGTATTCGGGCATGGTGCCGGGCTTTATGGCCGGCCACTATGCACTGGAAGACTGCGTGATTCCGCTGGAACCGCTGGTGCGCCGTGCCGGTGTGCGCTGGCTGCACCGCAGTGTCAAGGCGCTCGATGCCGACAGCGCCACGGTGTTGCTGGACGACGGCAGCACCCTCAATTACGACTGGCTGTCGGTCAACACCGGCCCGGTGCAAAACCGCGCGCTGATGGAGCGTGACCTGCCAGGTGCCCGCGAGCACGGCTTGTTTGTGCGCCCCATCGAAACGCTGGGGGCGCTGTGGCCCCAAGTGCTTGCGTTGGGCACGCAAAAAGCCCTGCGCATTGCCGTCATTGGTGCAGGCGCAACCGGCGTCGAATTGGCCATGGCCGTGCGACACCGCCTGCCCAACGCGGCCGTCACCTTATTGGCGGGCACGGTGCCCGTGGGTGCGGCCTACAGCGCGCCGGTGCAGCAACGCCTAGTAGCCGCGCTCAAGGCGCGCCAGATCACCGTGCTGCAAGATGTTGCGTTGGGCCTGAATGGGCAGGCCGTGCGCCTGGGCTGCGGCGCCGACCTGGCCTGCGATGTGCCCCTGATCGCCACCGGGGCCCAGCCTGCGCCCTGGCTGGCGGGCAGCGGCCTGGCCGTCGATGCACACGGTTTTATCGCGGTCGATGCCTGCCAACGCTCGACCAGCCACGCCCAGGTATTTGCCGTCGGCGACATCAGCACCCGCACCGACCGCCCCTTGGCGCGCAGCGGCGTGTATGCCGTGCGCGCGGGCCCGGCGCTGGCCCGCAATCTGGCCGCTGCCGTGGCGGGCACGCCGCCCACGCCCCACCAACCGCCTAAAAACACGCTGAACTTGCTGTCTTGCGGCGGGCGCTACGCCATCGCCAGCTGGGGCAACTGGAGCGCCCAAGGGCGGTGGTGGTGGTGGCTCAAAGACCGAATTGACCGCCAGTTCATCGCCCGCTTCACACGGTAGGCGAGAATGTGGCAATAATTAAATCTTAGACACAGGGGACGACCATGCACACCACATCCGCAGTCGAAACGTCAGGTACCCGCCGGGTAGACCAACTGCTTGCGCACTATGGCGAAAGCCACACCCACCCGACCAACGAACGCATTCATTTCGCCGCCATTCCGGTGATCATGTTCAGCCTGGTGGGGTTGTTATTTGCCCTGCACCCGTGGGTGGCCTACGCCTTCATGGCAGCCAGCATGGTTTACTACGCGCGGCTCTCCGGCATTTTTCTGGCGGCGATGGCGGCCCAGACACTCGTGATGCTGTGGTTGGTTCACCAGTTGGACGCAACCGGCATGCTGGTGTCAGCGTGTACCGCGCTATTTGTAGTGGCCTGGATTTTTCAGTTCATCGGCCACAAGATCGAAGGCAAAAAACCCTCTTTCTTTGAGGACATCCAGTACCTGTGGGTCGGGCCTTTGTTTGTAGTGAGCAAGCTGTTTGAAAAGCTGGGCGTGCGCTGGTAACCCCCCCCCGCGAGCTACACCGTGCGTGTCCTCCACCAAATAGCGTTCATTGCCCGCGCGGAAGGGAGTTTTTTTCTGCGCTTTCCCAAGCTGCTGGTCGCCACGGTGGCGGTGGCGCTGATACCCGCCATTTATGCCCTGATATACCTCTCCAGCGTGTGGGACCCAGAAGCCCACGCAGGTGCCCTGCCCGTGGGCCTGGTCAATCTGGACGACGGTGTGGAGTACCGCGAGCATGTGTTCAACGTCGGCTGGGACGTGGCCAACACCTTGCGCAAAAAGCAGACCTTCGGTTTTCAAGACCTGCACGACCCGCAAGAGGCGCGCCGCTTGGTGCGCGACGGCTCGTTGGCGTTTGCACTCATCATCCCCAAAGACTTCAGCTCCAATGCCATTCCGGGGCGTGAGGCGGGTGGCGGCAAGCTGGTGGTCTACACCTCCGAAGGCAACAACTTTGAGAGCGCCCGCATTGCTCGCCTGTTTGCCCAGCAGCTGGGCCACGAAGTCAACGAAACCCTGAACGAGCGCCGCTGGAAACTGGTGCTCTCCACGGCGGCGGGCTCGCAGCGCAGCGTCGATCAATTGCGTTCTGGCGTCGAACAGCTGCGCGTTGGGGCCAAAGAAGTCAACACCGGGGCCTCGCAATTGGTTCTCGGGGCTCGCAACGCCGCCAAGGGGTCGGAGCGCTTGGGCGACGGCGTCACCCAGCTCACAGGCGGCATGAAACAACTGGCCACCGGACTGCGCACCATCGAGTCCAAACGCGCGCGCACCTCGGAACTCAACCGCCTCAAGGCAGGTGCAGAAGAACTAGCGGCGGGCCATGTAGAACTGGGCAAGGGCATGGCCGAACTGAAAGACGGCAGCAGCCGCTTGCACGACGGTGTGCAGGCGTTTCGTACCGAAGCCAATGCCAGCCTGTTGGTGCCTGCCAGTGTGGTCGACGGCCTGGACCAGGTGAACAACGGCGTGGTACAGCTCGACACCGGGCTGCATACGGCCACCGCAGCCCAGCAAAAACTCAGCGCCGGAGCCAGCCAGATCAGCACCGGTGTAGAGGCCGTCACCGGCGGCATGCTGGCCATGCAAACGGGCGTTCGCACCATGGTGAGCAAGCTACCGCAAGACCGACAACTCGACGAACTCGACACCGGTGCCGTCGCACTGACCAGCGGCACTACGGCATTGGCCGATGGCACGCAAAAACTCAAGGCGGGCACAGACCGTCTCACGACCGGTCTGGACTTGCTGGCAGGCTCCCTGCCCGTCGGGCTGGATGCCCCCGACGGCAGTGCGCAAGGCTTGGCCAATTCTGTCAGCCCAGTGGTGGAAGTCGAGTCGCCGGTGGCCAACAGTGGCAGCGGCTTCGCGCCCAATGTCATTCCCGCGGCACTGTGGCTGGGCGCAGGCATTGCGGCGTTTTTGATTCACGTGCGGGTGTTGCCACGCCATGCGCAGTTTTTCTCGCGCCCGTCGCAGACGCTGGGGAAAATGGCGATCCCCGCAGCCATCGTGCTATCGCAAGCGGCGATTTTGCTCATCGCGGTGGTGTGGGTCTTGCAAATTCCCCTGGCGCACCCCGGCGCATTTGCACTGACGCTGGTGCTGGCGTCACTTACGTTCCTGAGCATCGTATTTGCCATGACACGCGCCTTTGGCGATGCGGGCAAGGCCTTGGCCATGATTTTTCTGGCGGTGCAGCTGTCGTCGTCCGGCGGCATTTTGCCGGTGGAGCTCAGCGGCGGCATTTTTGCCAACATCAGCCCGTGGTTGCCACTGACCTGGGTGGTGCGGGCGCTCAAGGCCAGCATGTTTGGTGCCTACGGCGGGGGCTGGGGTCATCCTCTGTCCGTCGTGGCACTGGGCGGGCTTCTGTCCCTTGTCAGCGCCATCTGGGTAGGGCGCTGGCGTTTTGTCAAAGCGTCGTCGGTTCGCCCGGCCGTCGATTTTTAAAGCACCTGCGAATTTCGTCACTGTCTTCCCCCAAATGGGGGATACCCAACTTCAGTATCGAGCGCCAGAATATGCCATGGCATTCTGGTCTGCATCGATGCCCCTGGAGTCAAACTTGTCTCTTTCCCGCTGTCGCACTATGGCCCTCCAGCTGCTGGTGTGGGCAGGCGTGGGTGGCGCTGCAGCGAGTGCCGTGGTCATTAACCACCCTCCGTCGCTGTGGGAACACTACCAGGGCTATGTTCTTGGTAGCAGTCTGGTCATTTCGACCTTGCTGGTCCTGGTGGGCAGCCTGCTGATTGAACGACGGGGCCGCAAGGCCGCCGAGGCGGATCTCAAGGCGGGCGAAGAGCGTTTTCGGGTGCTGGTCGAAAACGCGCCCGAAGCCATCTTGGTGTTCGACGTAGATTCGGGCTTGTTTGTCGATGCCAACCCGAAGGCCGAAAAATTGCTGGGCTGCAGCCGTGCAAGGCTATTGCAAACCGGCCCTGAACCATTTTTTGGCACTGGCATGACAGATGGTCGCGCCACACCAGACACCCTCCACAGCAACAACCAGCGCGTGTTGGCCGGTGCCGCAATTTTTACGACCCGTGACGTGGTCAGCGCCGATGGACGCAAGTTGGTGTGCGAGGCGCGCATCGTGCGTTTACCCACCAAAAATGGAAATCACGTGCGTGTGAGTCTGACCGACATCACCGAACGCCGTCGGGCGGAGGCCGCCATTGAACAGCTGGCGTTTTATGACGTTCTGACGAGTTTGGCGAATCGCCGCTTGCTGCGTGAGCGACTGCAACACGCGCTGGTCGGGTGCGCGCGTGGCCATGTACGGGGCGCGCTGCTGTACCTGGATCTGGATAATTTCAAAGTAGTCAACGACATGCTGGGACAGGAGAAAGGCGATCAACTCCTTTTAGAAGTGGCCAAACGTTTGCAATCCTGCATACGCGAAATGGACACGGCGGCTCGCTTGGGTGGCGACGAGTTTGTGGTGATGCTCGAAGACTTGAATGGCGACGCCCGAGAAGCCGGAACCCAGGCCTTGGGGGTGGGCGAAAAAATACTAGCCGCGCTCGAAAAACCCTACATTCTCAACGACAAGGAGTACCGCACCAGCGCCAGTATTGGCGTGACTTTATTTGAATCTTCTGACGAAGACGCGGACGTTTTGCTACAGCGTGCCGACCTCGCCATGTACCAGGCCAAGGCGGCCGGGCGCAATGCCTTGCGTTTTTTCAACCCAGAGATGCAAGCCGCCGTCACGGCGCGTGCCGACCTGGAATCCGACCTGCGCAACGGACTGGCGTTGCATCAATTTCTGATGTATTTGCAACCCCAGGTGGATTCCTGCGGGAAGGTCACAGGTGCGGAGGCGCTCATGCGGTGGGAACACCCCACGCGTGGCTTGGTGTCCCCCGTCGATTTCATCAGCCTCGCGGAAGACACGGGGTTGATCGTTCCCATGGGTGAATGGATTTTGGATGCCGCCTGCAGCCAGTTGCTCACCTGGGCCGCCGACAACGCAACTTCAGATCTAACCTTGTCCGTGAATGTCAGCGTACGGCAGTTTGGTCAGGCCGATTTTGTGGCAAAACTTCTGGGAATTCTTGATCGTACCCGGGCCAATCCCCTGCGGCTCAAACTGGAATTGACGGAGACCATGCTGGTCGAAGATGTCAATGCGACCATTGCAAAAATGATTTTGCTCCGGGCGCATGGCGTCGGGTTTTCGATTGACGATTTTGGTACCGGGTATTCATCTTTGTCCTACCTGAAACGCTTGCCGCTGGACCAACTCAAAATTGACCAGTCGTTTGTACGGGACATGCTGACCGACGACAGCGGTGCGGCCATTGCGCGCGCAGTCATCACCCTAGGCGAGAGCATGGGCCTGGCGGTCATTGCCGAAGGCGTAGAGACGCAGAAGCAGCGTGACTTCCTGGAGCAACACGGTTGCCACGCCTACCAAGGCTACTTTTTCAGCCGCCCCTTGTCGCAATCGGCCTTTGCCACCTATCTCGAAGTGACCAGTCAGGTTTTGTAACTAGCGTCAGTGCGGTCAAGCTTGCGTAACAAGGCGGGCCACGCAATGCTGGCACCCTGGCCCTTGGTCACCATATCAATCACCATGGGCATGGTTTCCATGATCTTGGGGTTGACCTGTACCAGCTCGCCACCGGCCTGCGCGCTGAGTTGAATCTGGCATGTAGTCTCAAAGGTGTACATATTCAAAAAGGCATCGGCCACGGTCTTGCCGCACACGAGCAATCCGTGGTTGCGCAACATCAAATAGTTGGCATGGCCCAGATCGGCCTGCAGACGTGGCCGCTCGTCGTCGCGCAGTGCTACGCCTTCATAGTCGTGGTAAGCCAACTGCGGAATGACAAAGGTGGACTGCTGACTGATGGGCAATACGCCGCACTTTTGTGCGCTGACCGCCACACCCGCGCGGGTGTGGGTGTGCAGCACACAAACCACGTCGGGGCGACCGTCGTGAATACAGCTGTGAATGGTGAAGCCCGCAGGGTTGACTGGAAACGGCGACTCCGAACGCTTGTTGCCCTTCTGGTCAACCTTGATCAGGCTGCTGGCCGTGATTTCGTCAAACATCATCCCGTAAGGGTTGATCAGGAAGTGGTGGTCCGGGCCTGGAATGCGGGCACTGATGTGCGTAAACACCAGGTCGCTCCAACCGTACAGCGCCACCAAGCGGTAACAAGCGGCCAGGTCGGTGCGCAGCTGCCATTCTTCGGCACTGACCTGGCTTTGCAGGGACGGGATATTCATGGTGCGGCTCCTCGGGTTAGTACAAGCAGTTACAGAGTATGAGTGACATTTGCGACACAATCCCCAATGCCTATCCTTTCCATGGAGTTCATTGCCGCCGCGCTGTTTGCGCTGGCGCTCGTTCACACCTTCGCCGCCAAGCAGTTGGAGCGCTTGTCGCACCGATACCCGCGACACACCGGACTGTTTCATTTGCTGGGCGAGGTGGAAGTGGTCTTTGGGTTCTGGGCCATCGTGCTGGTTTTGGTCATGGCCTTGGTCCAGGGCGGGGATCAGGCCCTGCAGTACGCCGAGTCGCGCCAGTACACAGAACCTCTGTTTGTTTTCGTGGTCATGGTGGTTGCGGCTTCCCGGCCGATTCTTCAAATGGTGATCGACGTGGTCGACTGGTCTGCACGACACGCACCCATTCGCGCCCCACTGGCCCGGGCGTGGCTGGGGCTGGCGGCGGTGCCGCTGTTGGGTTCGGCGATCACCGAACCCGCGGCCATGACGATTGCTGCACTTTTGTTGGCCCCGCAAGTCTTCCGCACCGATATCCCCGAACGTGCCAAGTACCTGGCGCTGGGTGTCCTGTTTGTAAACGTGTCGATTGGCGGAACTCTCACCGCGTTTGCGGCACCGCCCGTGTTGATGGTGGCTGCCACCTGGCACTGGGATTCCGCCTTCATGCTGGCCAATTTTGGTTGGAAAGCAGCCATCGCTGTCTTGCTCAATGCAACGGTCGCAGTGGTGGCCCTGCGCGCCCACCTGACTGACGCTCCTGCACCAGCGCAAACTGGCCAACCCACCGTTGCGAGGGTTCCCAATGCGTTGGTAGCTGTGCACTTGGTGTTTCTGGCGGGTGTGGTGGCATTGGCCCACCATCCGGTGGCCTTTCTCGGCCTGTTCTTGATGTTTTTAGGGGTGATGCAAGCCTATGCCCGCTACCAAAGTCCACCCATTCTCAAAGAAGCCTTGCTGGTGGGGTTCTTTTTGGCCGGGCTGGTGGTACTGGGCGGCATGCAACAGTGGTGGCTGCAACCCATCGTCTCCAGCCTGCCGCCGAAGACGCTGTTCTTGGCGGCGACCGCACTGACCGCGCTGACCGACAACGCAGCATTAACCTACTTGGGCTCCCTCATCGAAGGTATTTCGGATGAAGCCAAATACAGCCTGGTGGCCGGAGCAGTTGCCGGGGGCGGGTTAAGTGTGATTGCCAATGCGCCCAACCCGGCCGGTGTAGCGCTGCTGCGCCACGGGTTTGCCGACGCCTCGATTGGTGCGGCAGAACTGCTGGTGGGTGCCCTGCTTCCCACCCTGGTGGCCATCGCTGCGTTCACTTTGCTGTAATACAAACTTATGCACACCG
>JBEEJM010000133.1:0-3053 GCA_041169205.1 Pseudomonadota bacterium
GAAGTTGATCACATTCTTCTCAAACTGCACTGGCATGGCCGCCAGATTCTGCGCGGTGCCAATGTGGCCCACCATCATGAAAATCTTGTCCTGGTTGACTAGCTTCTGCGCGGCCAGTACCGCCTTTTTGGGATCGTAGGCTGAGTCTTCGACCAAGAGTTTGATCTTGCGGCCGTTAATTCCGCCTTGCTCATTGATCTCGTCCACCGCCAGCATCATGCCCAGGCGGGCTTGCTTGCCAAAGCCCGCGATGGGCCCCGAGAGGTCTTGAATAGAGCCCAACAAAATTTCGTCTTTGCTGACGCCTTGCTGGGCATGGGCCAACGTAGCAGCCAAGGCCAGGGTGGCCAAGGCGAGAGAGGTTTTCAATTGCATGGCATGTCTCCTTAGATATAACGGGGAAATTAACGTGGGACGGGGTTCAAGGTTTGATGTAATCGGAAATAACTTTCCACTTGCCATCCTGAATTTGCGACAGACGCGACAGGTCGCTGCCCAGGTGCTGCTTGGCGGTGAACTTCAGGGCGGGCGCGCCAAACATGTCGGAGGGCGCTGACAAGCTGTCCATGGTCTTGATGAAGTTGTCAGTCGTCAGGTTGGGCCCGGTTTTTTGTGCGGCCTGAATGAAGAGGTCCACAATGGTGTAGCCATAGGCAGAGAACACCGCTGGGTCTTCATTGAATTTGGTCTTGTATTTGTTGGCCCAAAAACGAATTGGCTGCGAGGCCTCGTCCAGGTACGGGTTTTGCACCGACATGGTGGCGTACATGCCGTCCATGGCCTTGCCGCCCAGGCGGTGAATCAAGTCAGTGTAGGCGGCTTGCGAGCCAAAGAATACGGGGTTGAAGCCGTTCTTGCGCGCTTCGCCAATCGTGCCGATGGTTTCGCGAATGATGGTGCCCATCACGACCAGCTCGCAACCGGCAGACTTCATCTTGGCAACCTGCGAAGAAAAGTCTGTGGCACCCCGTTTGAACGATGTTTTTTCGGTGAAGTCCATTCCCATGCTCTTGAGCCCGGCCTCCGCTCCGCGAAACACTTCCAGGCCAAACTCGTCATCCTGGTAAATGGTGCAAATTTTTTTAACGTTCTTGTCCTTCACCATTTTGGGCAAGGTGCTGCGCATTTGGTCGTAGTACGAGCTCAGCAGCGCGTACTTGCGGCGGTCAAGCGGTTCGTACATTTCGCGCGCCGCGGTCAGCGGCATGAAATTCACAATATTCTTCTCAAACTGCACCGGCATGGCCGCGTTGTTGTGGGCAGTTCCCAAGTGCCCCACCAGGATGAAAATTTTGTCTTGGTTGACCAGTTTTTGCGCAGCCAATACCGCCTTTTTCGGGTCGTAACCAGAGTCCTCTACCAACAGTTTGAGCTTGCGGCCATTCACGCCACCCTGCTCGTTGATTTCGTCCACGCGCAGCTGCATGCCGTTGCGTGCCTGTTTGCCGTAGCCCGCCAGTGGGCCCGAAAGATCTTGAATCGTGCCGATCACGATTTCGGTTTTGCTAACGCCTTGTTGTTCTGCGGCGTGCAGCAAGGGGGTGCAAGCGACTGCCAGTAAAGCCAATGTGGTTTTGAGTTGCATGGGGAGGTCCATTCGGAAGGGAAAGGCGGGGAGTCGTTGGGGCGCTGTTAGCGGTACATGGCTTCAATTTGCGGGGTGTATTTCTTCTCGACCAGTTTGCGTTTGAGCTTCATGGTGGGAGTCAGTTCCTCGTCTTCGGCGGAAAGTTGGGTGTCGAGCAGAAAAAACTTTTTGATCTGTTCCACGCGCGCAAACTTTTTGTTGACGCGGTCCAACTCCGCCTGAATCAGCGCCTGCACTTCGGGCGCTTTGGTCAACGAGGCGTAGTTGCTGAAAGGCACATCGGCATCCTGCGCAAATTTTTCGACGTTCTCCTGGTCGATCATGACAATCACGGTCAGGTAAGCCCGCTTGTCGCCGATCACCACTGCGTCGGTGATGTAGGGCGAAAACTTCAGGTCATTTTCCAGCTCGCTGGGCGTGATGTTTTTGCCTCCCGCCGTGATGATGATGTCTTTCATGCGGTCGGTGATGAAGAAGTAGCCATCGGCGTCTACCTTGCCAACGTCTCCGGTGTGGAGCCAGCCGTCTTTGTCGATGGCCTCTGCTGTTTTTTCGGGCAGATTCAGGTAGCCTGCGAAGACGTTTTTTCCACGAACCAGAATCTCCCCGGTGGCAGGGTCGAGCATCATCTCGTTGTAGGCGGCTGCGGGCCCGATGCTGCCGGGCTTGATGCGATTGGGCTGTGCCCCGCTGGCGCCGCCGCAGGTTTCGGTCATGCCCCAGACTTCCACCATGGGCAGGCCCAGCGCCAGATACCATCGCACCAGATCGGCCGATATCGGGGCTGCGCCGGTAAAAAGAATGCGCGCACGGTGAATGCCAATGAGCTTGCGCACGTTGTTCAGCGTTAGTAACCGGGCCACATGGAATTGCAGCTTGAGCCAGCCACTCACCGGTTGCTGGGCCATGACGAGTTCCGCGATGCGCTGGCCCACACCAATCGACCAGGCGTAGGCCAACTGCTGAATGGCCCCGGATTCTTTGAGTGAAATCATCACGCCCGAGTAAAACTTTTCCCAAACCCGGGGCACGGCCACAAACACGGTGGGTGCAATTTCGCGCACGTTTTCGGGGATGGTCTCCGGGTTCTCTACAAAGTTGAGTTTGGCACCGGTGTACATGCCGTGGTACTCGCCACTCATGCGTTCAGCGATGTGGCACAGCGGCAGAAAGCACATGCGCTCGTCGGTATCGTCTTGCTGGATCAGGCTGCTGTAGCCGCGCACGGTGTAGACCAGACCTTGGTGCAGGTGCATGGCACCCTTGGACTTGCCGGTTGTGCCCGAGGTGTAAACCAAAATGGCCAGATCTTCCGGTTGGACCGACTGCGTGCGCGTTTCAACGGCCTGGGGGTGTTGTTGTAAGTAGGCGCGTCCTAGTTCTCGCAGGGCGTCCAAGCTCAGCACGCCTGGGTCTTGCAGCTTGTGCAGGCCTTCCATGTCGATGACGATGATCTTGCGCAGGC
>JBEEJM010000134.1:0-10297 GCA_041169205.1 Pseudomonadota bacterium
GCTTAGCGGCTGTAGCTCAGTTGGATAGAGTACTTGGCTACGAACCAAGGGGTCGTGGGTTCAATTCCTGCCAGCCGCACCATAACAAAAGTGTTATAGAACAACAGCTTAGAGATCAAAAGTCTCTAGGCTGTTTTTCTTTGTGCGCTTGATTTTCGTGAGTTCGGGCCGACTGGTCACCGTTCGGTCACCTCCATTGCCAATAGTTGCGGTTGGCAATATAGAGTGTTGTAATTAAAACAAATATTGTTTTAATTACAACAAAATTTTATACTCAAGCTCACAACGTGGATGATCACTGAGGAGACGTAAATATGTCTGCTGTAATTGAGCATGGTGGTCACGCACCCGCCTCGCAAGACCGAGGTGCACTGGCCAAAATGGTGATGACCTTGATGGACCATTGGAAGTTGCCCACCGAAGATCAGGCAGCATTGTTGGGAATCGCCACCAGCAATCGCGCGGCTCTGACGCGGTATCGTAAAGGTGAGCCCATTGGCACGAGCCGCGACCAATACGAGCGTGTCGGACATCTGCTGGGCATCCACAAAAATCTACGTTTGCTGTTTCCACAAAACCGCGACTTGGCATATCGCTGGATGTCTACGCGCAACAAGGCATTTGACAACCTTGCCCCTGTAGACGTCGTGAAGGATTGGGGATTTGCTGGCTTGTTGATGGTGCGCGCCTATTTGGACCGGGCACGTGGTGTTTGACGGCACGTTTTGATGGAGCAGTTGTTCTCTCAACTCACACTGGCGGATGTTCACTGCGACGTTATTCGCAATATTGTTTCCATTGGCGCATCGCAAGACCTTTTTGATGACTTAACCGCTAGCCCCGACGACTGGGCGCTTGCGCAACAAGTTGAAGACGAAGTTAAGCCACCGCCATACCAGTCCAGAACTCCTGTGATTCAAAGGCCGTTTGAAGATGCCCAATGGTTTAACGCGATTGGCTGGCCGTTCAAACATTGGCAAGCCAGTCGATTTTCCGACGGGTCGTTTGGTGTCTGGTACGGTTGCGACTCGATTGAGACATCCGTGGTTGAAACCGTTTACCACTGGTTCAATGGACTGCTGACCGACGCGGGGTTTGAAAAAGAAAATGTCATTGGTGAACGCAAGCTGTATTCGGTTGCATGCGATGCCGCGCTCGTGGACTTGCGACCACTGGCTGCAACGCACCCAAGCTTGGTACACAAGACAGACTACAGCTACACCCAGTCAGTGGGCGCAAGACTTCACCGCGAAGGCCATCCGGGGCTGGTGACGACATCTGCGCGACATTTGATAGGTTGGAACTATGTTGTCTTGAACCCTAACGTATTGTCAAACCAAAGGCAGCAATGTCAACTGACGTACCGACTTGCAGACAATCGCATCATCATTGAAAAGCAGCTTGGAGAAACTTGGATGGAAATCAACACGACCGCGCTGTGAACCCAATGAGCAAAGCATTTACCAAAGAGTCGGACTCGGACGACGAGGAGCTGCAACTGCCTGCCCTGCCAGCAGGCGGCAAGAACTACATCACGCCCCTCGGTTACGCTACGCTGCGCGACGAGTTGTTTGACCTCATCGACAACGAGCGACCCAAGGTCGTCGAAGCAGTGCACTGGGCAGCTAGTAATGGTGACCGTTCGGAGAATGGTGACTACATCTATGGCAAGAAACGCCTGCGCGAAATTGACCGCCGCATTCGCTTTCTCACCCAACGGCTGGAGATTGCCGAAATCACCGAACCATCGATTCACTTTGGCAACACGCAAATATTTTTTGGCGCAACCGTCACCTATCTCGACGAAATGGGTGTGGAGCGCACCATTACGATCAAAGGTATTGACGAAGCCAACAGTGCCCAGGGCGAAGTGAGTTGGATATCCCCCATTGCCCGTACCTTGCTCAAGGCGCGAGAAGGCGATGAACTCAAGCTAGTGATGCCCGACCGCGTGGGTGAGATTGAAGTGCTGCGGGTGACTTACCCGGAGCCCAAGAAGGCCTAACCCGCTTTTAGCCCGCCGATTTGCTGCGCTCTGCGCGCAGCACGGATTGCGTTCTGCGCAGGTTGCGCATAGCCACTTCCAGGTGCGCGGTGTCGCGCACTGCGATCAAAAACCGCAGGTCGGTTGCATCCTGTGCGGCTTCGTGACCCATGTCGATGTGGATGATGTCGGCCTCGGCGGTGGCCATTGCGGCAGCCACCTTGGCAAGAACCCCCTTGCCATTGTTGACGGTGACCACAATGCTGGTCTCAAAGGCACGAATCGGCTCGTCCGCCCACTCCACACCAATAAAGCGTTCGCTGTCTTTGAACTGCAATTTTTTGGCGACCTGGCAATCGTGCACATGCACGGCCAAGCCTTCGCCGCGTCCGAGATAGCCCACGATGGTGTCGCCTGGGATGGGTCGGCAGCATTGCGCAAACTGCACCGAAGCGTTCTCGCTGCCGTCCAGGGTAATCAGGCCCATGGATTGGGATTCGTGGGCGGTAAAACGCTCACGGGTCAGCAACAGTGCATCGGGGCGTTCGCCAGACTCCACCAGCAAATGCAACATGCGCTTGGCCACGATGTTGGCGATGCGCTTACCCAAGCCAATGTCGGTGAGCAGTTCCTGGCGATTCTTGTTGCCGGTAAAGCGCAGTAATTTGTCCCAGAAAGCTTCGTACTGTGGCTCGTCATTCGGCATAATTTCAATGCCTTCGGCCCGCAAAGCCTGGTGCAGCAGGCGCTCACCCAGGCTCTCGGACTCCGTGTGCGCCATGGTTTTGAGATGGTGGCGAATCTTGGAGCGGGCACGCCCTGTGCGCACAAAACTGAGCCACGCCGGATTGGGTGCCGATACCGGGGCGGTGATCACTTCCACGACATCCCCGTTTTTGAGTTCGGTGCGCAGCGGCACCTGTTCGCCGTTGATGCGGGCAGCCACCGTGCGGTCTCCCACGTTGCTGTGGATGGCGTAGGCAAAGTCCACGATGGTGGCGCCGCGTGGCAGCGCCATGATCTGGCTTCTTGGCGTGAACACGTAAACCGCATCGGGAAACAGATCTACCTTGACGTGGTCCCAGAACTCCGCTGCATCGCGGGTTTCATCCTGAATGTCTAGCAGTGACTGCAGCCATTTGGTCCCCAAACGGTCATTCGAAGTGTCTTCGGGGTTGTTAACCTTGTAGAGCCAATGCGCAGCGACGCCGGACTCCGCCACCACGTGCATGGCCTCGGTGCGCATCTGAAACTCGATGTTGATGCCCGAGGGGCCCACCAGGGTGGTGTGCAGCGACTGGTAGCCGTTGACCTTGGCAATGGCAATATGGTCTTTGAATTTGCCCGGCACGGGCTTGTACAGCTGGTGTAACAGCCCCAGGGCGGTGTAGCAGTCAAGTACCTTGGGCACCAGCACCCGAAAGCCGTAGATGTCGGTCACCTGCGCGAAGCTCAGGTGCTTGGCGGTCATTTTCTTGAAAATCGAATACAGGGTTTTTTCGCGCCCGGCGATGCGCACGGTGATACCGGCTTCGGCAAATACCGTTTCGACTTCTTTTTGTACCTTTTGAATCAGGTCGCGCCGTCGGCTACGGGCCTTGGTGACCGCTTTTTTGAGAATGGTGTAGCGCCACGGTTTGAGGTGCTGGAATGACAGATCTTGCAGCTCCCGGTAGGTCTGGTTCAGACCCAACCGGTGGGCAATGGGGGCGTAAATTTCTAACGTCTCGGAGGCTATGCGGTTCCATTTTTCTCGGGGCACGTCCGACAGGGTGCGCATGTTGTGCGACCGGTCGGCCAGCTTGATCAAAATGACGCGCACATCGCGGGCCATCGCCAGAAGCATTTTGCGAAACGACTCGGCCTGGTTTTCTTCACGGGTGTTGAACTGCAGTTTGTCCAGCTTGGTGAGCCCGTCGACCAGCTCAGCAACCGGCGAGCCAAAGCGCTCGATCAGTTCAATTTTTGTGACACCACAGTCTTCCAGTGCGTCGTGTAGCAGCGCGGCCATGAGCGCCTGTGCATCGAGTTTCCATTCGGCGCATTGTGTGGCAACCGCAATGGGGTGGGTGATGTAGGGCTCGCCGTTGTTGCGCAATTGGCCCAGATGGGCCTCGTCGGCAAAGCGGTAGGCCAGGCGCACCTTCTCAACATCTTGTGCCCCAAGGTAGTCCAACTTTGCAGTCAGACCTGCAAAGCTTGCAGCCGCAGCGTTGTTCGCGGCGGTGTCGACTGGCTTGGTGTGAAGAGGGCTGCCCATGCCGTAAATGTAGCGCAGCAAAACCCAAGTTGCGCGGGCGAAAAAAAAGCACCGCAGGCGGTGCTTTTTTGGCAAGCCAAGGGGCTTACAAAGGTACTTTTTTCAGCATCTCGATGCCAACTTTGCCGGCAGCAATTTCGCGCAGGGCCGTGACGCCGGGCTTGTTCTTGCTTTCAATTTTTGGGGTATGACCCTGGCTCAGCATGCGGGCGCGGTAAGTTGCGGCCAACACCAGCTGAAAGCGGTTGGGGATTTTTTCGAGGCAGTCTTCGACGGTAATGCGGGCCATGGTGTTACTCCAAAAGGCTAGAGAATGTTCAACGCTTTGAATGTTTCGGCCCGGGCGCGTCGCTGCGCCGAGAATTTGAGCCGCTGGGAATGAACTATGGCTTTCAAATCGAAGAGCGCACGGTCAAACAACTCGTTGATTATAACGAAGTCGAATTTTTCGACCTGGGCGACCTCGGTTTGCGCGTTTTTCATGCGCATATCGATGATGTCCGGCGCGTCTTCACCCCGGCGTTCCAGGCGCGAACGCAACTCTTCCCAGCTGGGCGGGAGAATAAAAATGCAAATCGCATTGGAAAAGATATTTTTGATCTGAATAGCGCCCTGGAAGTCGATTTCCAAAATCACATCAGCGCCCTGGGCCATGCGTTCCTCGATGGCTTTTTTGGAGGTGCCGTAGCGTTGGCTGTGCACGCTGGCCCATTCGACAAAGGCATCGGCTTGCACCATCGCGTCAAATTCTTGTTGCGACACAAAGAAATATTCGCGACCGTGTTTTTCTTGACCACGGGGCGGGCGTGTGGTGTGTGATACCGAGGGTTGAACCCGCGCATCCAGCTCCAGAAGTGCCTTGACGAGGCTGGACTTCCCCGCCCCACTGGGGGCGGCCACAACAAAGAGGTTTCCAGGATAGTCCATGGCAAAAAATTCTATTCTATGTTCTGCACTTGTTCGCGCATTTGCTCGATCAGCACCTTCATGTCGACCGAAATATGGGTGAGCTCCAGTGCCGAGGACTTGGATCCCATGGTGTTGGCTTCGCGGTGCAGTTCCTGAATCAGAAAATCCAGGCGTTTGCCCACTTCACCGCCTTTTTTGAGCAAGCGCTCAATTTCGTCCAGGTGCGAATTCAGGCGGGTCACCTCTTCGGCCACGTCAATGCGAATGGCGAAAGCCGTCGCTTCGGTTAAGGCGCGGTCTTGCGCGGCTTCGGGTAGCGTTGCGCCTTCGGTCAGCGTCATGGCTTCTTGCCAGCGGTCCAGGAAACGCTGGCGTTGCTGGGCCACCAGTTGCGGCACCAACGGAACTGCTTGTAGCGCCAAGGCGCGCAATTGTTCCAACCGGTCGGTCAACATGGTCGACATTCGTGCGCCTTCGCGTTGGCGGGCACTGATCAAGTCCTTGAGGGTTTTTTCGGCCAGTGGCAGGACGCTGGTGCTCCAGTCGCGGGTACCCGATTGCTCGGATGCAGCAACCCGCAGTACGTCGGCCACGCTGAGCGGGGCGGCTTTTGGCAGCCAGGAAAGCACCGAGTCCTGGGCTGCATTTAGGCGCTGTAGCAATTTAGGCGTGGGGTCCGGCACACCGGTGGCATTGGCCATTTCGATAGAAGCGCGAACCTCTACTTTGCCGCGTTTGAGCTTGCCGATCAGCAAATCCCGCAGCGCGGGTTCAAATTGTCGCAAGTCCTCGGGCAGACGGAAGGCCAAATCCAGAAAACGGCTGTTAACCGAGCGGATTTCCAGGCCCAACTGGGCTGCTGGCGGGGCTTTGCCCTCATTTTCGGTGGGCGTGGTGGCTGTGCTGTGCTGTGCACTGGCATAGCCAGTCATGCTGTAAACTGGCATCGCAAGTTCCCGGGTCGTAAGAATGGCCCCGAGAATAACCCGGTTCCGCCGCTTCAGACGACTCCTCCTTTTTGAATTTATGTCCAAGGTCAAGCCCGCACCACTCTCACCAGACACGATGATCGGTGGCTACCGCATCGTCCGCAAGGTGGCTGCGGGTGGGTTCGGCTTGGTGTATCTCGCAGTCGATCCCGACGGTCAGCAAGTGGCGGTGAAGGAATATCTGCCTTCATCTTTGGCCACGCGCGCGCCAGGTGAGTTGTTGCCACAGGTGCAACCCGAAAAACTGTCGCTGTACCGACTGGGTCTTAAGAGTTTCTTTGAAGAAGGTCGCTCGCTAGCGCAAATTTCGCACCCTTCTGTGGTGAGCGTGCTCAACTTTTTCCGTGAAAACGAAACCGTTTACATGGTGATGAACTACCTGGAGGGCGCGGCCCTGCAAGATTTCATCGTGACGGCACGTGACCTCAAGCAAAGCAAAGTGTTTCGTGAGTCCACCATTCGCTCATTGTTTGATGAAATTTTGCGTGGTTTGCGCATCGTGCACCAGCACAAGATGCTGCACTTGGACATTAAGCCCGCCAACATTTTTATTACCGACGACAACAAATCGGTGCTGATTGACTTTGGTGCAGCCCGCGAGGTGCTGAGCAAAGAGGGCAACTTTATTCGCCCCATGTACACCCCCGGTTTTGCAGCGCCCGAGATGTACCGCCGCGATGCCTCCATGGGCCCCTGGACCGACATTTACGCCATTGGCGCCTGCATTTACGCCTGCATGCAGGGGTATCCGCCCAATGAGGCGCCCCAGCGTCTGGAAAAAGACCGCATTGCCATTGCACTGGCGCGTCTGCGCGGTGTGTACTCCGACAACCTGATTGAGGTGGTGGAGTGGTGCATGTCGCTGGACCCGCTCTCGCGGCCCCAGTCGGTGTTTGCCTTGCAAAAAGAGTTGAGCCGCGAGGGTGAGCGCAAGTACACCAAACTCAGCGTGACCGAAAAGGTGCGTATGCAGTTTGACACCATGGTGGCTGACACCAAGAAAACAGTGCAAGGCGCAGCGCCGGGGACCAAAGCCAAATGAAGTTTTCGGTTTTTCAAATCAGCCGCAAAGGCGGTCGCGAGAAAAATGAAGACCGCATGGGGTATTGCTATACCAAGGCATCCGGTCTGTTTTTGTTGGCCGATGGCATGGGCGGTCACCCAGATGGTGAAGTCGCAGCGCAAATTGCCCTGCAGGTGATTTCGGCCATGTACCAAAAGCAGGCGCAACCCGAAATTGAAGACGTCAAAGCGTTTTTCACCACCGCCGTGATGGCTGCGCACCATCAAATTTTGCGATACGCCGTCGAAAAAGGGCTGCTGGATACACCGCGCACCACCTTGGTGGCTGCCATTGTTCAAAACGGTGTCGCCAATTGGGTGCACTGTGGCGATTCGCGCTTGTACTTTGTCCGCCAAGGTGAGTTGTTAGCCCGTACACGCGACCACTCGTATCTTGAGCAGCGCAACGACAACCGCAAGACCGGAAGTCTGCCCGCCAACATCAGCCGCAACGTGCTCTACACCTGCCTGGGCTCGCCCAGCAAGCCGGTGTATGACCAGACTGGCCCGATTGCCTTGCAGCAGGGCGACAAAATGTTGCTTTGTTCTGACGGCCTGTGGGGCTCGCTGGAAGACATCGACATCGTGTTCCAGTTGGCCCAAAAGCCGGTGGTGCTGGCTGCACCTGAGTTGGTAGAGCGCGCGCTCCTGAAGGGTGGCGCGCACAGCGATAACGTGACCGTGGTGGCCATGGAGTGGGAGACGCCTGATGCGTTCGTGTCCACGCGCGGCAACATTTCTACTGACGATATTGAAGACGGTGTGTTTGCTTCTACCGTGCAAGCGGGCGGACTTGAAGCCACCGAAGACGACTTGGACGACGCGGCCATTGAGCGCTCCATTGCAGAAATCAACGAGGCCATCCGGCGCTCGGCAGCCCGCAAATCTTAAAAATCATGACTGAATACGTTCGCAGCGGCCAGCGCGCCGCAAATCAACTGCGCCCGGTGCGCATTACGCGTGGCTTTACGGTGCATGCCGAAGGCTCGGTGTTGATCGAGTTTGGCGGCACCAAAGTGCTGTGCACAGCGTCTGTGCAAGAAAAAGTGCCGCCGCACAAAAAAGGCAGTGGCGAAGGTTGGGTCACCGCCGAATACGGCATGCTGCCGCGCGCCACCCATACCCGGAACGACCGTGAAGCCGCCAAGGGCAAACAAAGTGGCCGCACGCAAGAGATTCAGCGGCTGATTGGCCGGTCTTTGCGTGCGGTGTTTGATTTGAAAAAATTGGGTGAGCGCACCATCGCCCTGGACTGTGACGTGTTGCAGGCCGATGGCGGCACGCGCACGGCAGCCATCACCGGGGCGTTTGTGGCCGCGCAAGATGCGGTCAATGGTTTGATCGCTGCCGGCAAGCTCACCGAATCGCCCATCATTGCCCAAGTGGCAGCCATCTCGGTAGGGCTGGTGCAGGGAACGCCGCTGCTGGACTTGGAATACACCGAAGACTCAGCCTGCGACACCGACATGAATGTGGTGATGACCGGTGCTGGACATTTTGTCGAAGTGCAGGGCACGGCAGAAGGCGCTGCTTTTACCCGCACCGAGATGAACGCGCTCCTCGGGTTGGCCGAAAAAGGCATCAGTGAACTGATGGACTTGCAACGCCAGTCGCTATCAAAATAATAGCTGCATACGCATATTTCGCGGGGGCTGGAGGGCTATTTTAATGAAAATTGTGCTGGCATCGAATAATCTGGGCAAGCTTGCAGAGCTACAGGCCTTGTTTGGCCCCTTGGGCTGCACGCTGGTGGCCCAGAGCGCGCTGGGTGTACCGGAGTCGCCAGAGCCTTACAAAACTTTTGTCGAAAACGCCTTAGCCAAGGCGCGCAACGCCGCGCAGCACACGGGCCTGCCCGCGCTGGCGGATGACGCGGGTTTGTGTGTGGACGCTTTCGGCGGCTTGCCGGGGGTGGACACTGCGTACTACGCGACCCAATTTGGCTACCCCAAAGGCGACGACAACAATGTGCGCGCGCTGCTGGAGCAGATGCACGCCATTGATGACCGTCGCGCCGCGTTGGTGAGCACGCTGGTCGCGGTGCGTTCGCCGAACGACCCGGAACCGCTGATTGCAATGGGGCGCGTACAAGGGTTGATCACCCGCGAGCCGGTGGGCACCAACGGGTTTGGGTTTGACCCGGTGATGTGGCTCCCCGAGTTTGGCCAGACCTTTGCGCAACTGCCTGTGGAAGTCAAAAACGCCAATAGCCACCGGGGGCGTGCAGCGGCCCTCATGGTGGCCCTGATGCGCGACCGCTGGCTGGGGGGCGCATAGCACCGTGACCGCTGGCCCCGTGATTCCCATTGCGCAGGATTCTTCGCAGACGGTGGTGGTGCACGATGTGCAGCATTACATGCGCCCTGGCACCTTGCAGCTGTCGGCGCTGCCACCGCTGTCGCTCTACGTGCATTTGCCTTGGTGCATGCGCAAGTGCCCGTATTGCGATTTCAATTCACATGAAATGCCCAAAGCAGAGCTGCCCGAGCAGCGCTACGTCGATGCGGTGATTGCCGATCTGGAAGCCGCGTTGCCCTTAATTTGGGGGCGTACCATCCACAGCATCTTCATTGGTGGCGGTACGCCCAGTTTGTTTTCGCCTGCGGCCATTGACCGCTTGCTGGGGGACATTCGGGCCCGACTGCGCCTGGAGCCGGACTGCGAAATTACGATGGAAGCCAACCCCGGCACGTTTGAGAAAGACCGGTTTCGCGCCTACCGCAGTGCGGGCGTGACCCGGTTGTCTATCGGCGTGCAGAGCTTTAACGATGACCATTTGAAGGCACTCGGGCGCGTGCATGACAGCGCCCAAGCGCTGGCGGCGGTGGAAGAAGCGGCCCACGCGTTCGATACGTTCAACCTCGACATCATGTACGCCCTGCCAGGGCAGACCATGGAACAAGTGGGGCAAGACATTGCCACGGCGTTGCAGTTTGCGCCACCGCATATTTCCATTTACCACCTGACCATCGAGCCCAACACCTATTTCGCCAAGTTCCCGCCCGTGATTCCAGAGGACGACACGGCCTATGACATGCTGGACCACATCACCGAATTGACGGCCGCCGCCGGGCTCGACCGGTACGAGGTGTC
>JBEEJM010000135.1:0-12532 GCA_041169205.1 Pseudomonadota bacterium
GGCGTGTTCAAGGCCGACCGCACCGGCACCGGCACCAAGAGCGTGTTTAGCTACCAGATGCGCTTCGACTTGAACGAAGGCTTTCCGCTGGTCACCACCAAAAAAGTGCACCTGCGCAGCATCATTCAAGAGCTGCTGTGGTTCCTCACCGGCTCCAGCAATAACAACTGGCTCAAAGAGCGCGGCGTGAGCATCTGGGACGAGTGGGCGCGTGACGATGGCGACCTGGGCCCGGTGTACGGCGTGCAGTGGCGCAGCTGGCCCGCGCCCACACCTGAAAATCCAGGTGGCCACATCGACCAGATTGCCGAAGTCATCAAAACCCTGAAAAGCAACCCCGACAGCCGTCGCATTATCGTAAGCAGCTGGAACGTGGCTGACCTGGACAAGATGGCGCTCATGCCCTGCCACGCGTTCTTCCAGTTTTATGTAGCTCCCGCGACCGAGCCCGGTGGCAAAGGCCGCCTCAGCTGCCAGCTGTACCAGCGCAGCGCTGACATCTTTTTGGGTGTGCCGTTCAACATTGCCAGCTACGCGCTGCTCACCCACATGGTGGCGCAGCAGTGCGATCTGGAGGTAGGCGACTTCATCTGGACCGGTGGCGACTGCCACATCTACAGCAACCACCACGAACAGGTGGCGCTGCAACTCAGCCGTGCGCCTATGGCCTACCCTACGCTCCATATCAAGCGCAGGCCCGAGAGCATCTTCGACTACCAGTTTGAAGACTTTGAGGTGCTGGGCTACGAGTGCCACCCAGCCATCAAGGCACCTGTGGCGGTATGAGCGTGCCTGCTGCCCAGCCCCGCCTGCACCTAATCTACGCCCGCGCTGCCAATGGCGTCATTGGCATCCATGGCACGCTGCCCTGGCATTTGCCAGAAGACCTGGCGCACTTCAAACGCACCACGCTGGGCTGCCCCGTCATCATGGGGCGCAAGACTTGGGATTCGCTGCCGCCCAAGTTTCGGCCCCTGCCCGGCCGCAGCAATGTGGTCGTCACGCGCCAGGTAAATTGGAGTGAAATAGGGGCGCATCCCTCGCAGAACCTGCGTGAGGCGCTACAACTTTGTGAGCAAGCGGCCGACGTGTGGGTCATCGGTGGGGCCCAGTTGTACGCGCTAGCCGAGCCGCTGGCCACCAGCGCAGTCGTCACCGAAATCGACCAAGACTTTGAAGGCGATGCCTTTGCCCCCACTTTGGGGCCCGCGTGGCATGAGACGGCCCGCGAACACCACGTGGCAGCCAGCGGGCTGCCCTTCAGTTTTGTTACCTACCACCGCACCGCAGGAGTTTGAAGCATGTCAGATCACGGATTTCACGTACACGGCCCCCACGACCACGAGCTGGAGCACGCCCAACAAGGGGGCCACGGTGGCGACCATGGCACGGGCGGCATGATCAACCAAATCGCCATGTTCACCGCCATCATCGCCACGGTAGGCGCGCTGTTTGGCTACATGGGGGGCGCGACCCAGGCCAATGCGGGCCTGTATAAAAACAACGCCGCCATCAAAAAGACCGAAGCCTCCAACCAGTGGAACTACTTTCAGAGCAAGAGCACCAAGCAGTCGCTGGCAGAGATGTCGCGTGACCTGGCGCCCAAGGAAGAAGACAAAACCAAATACCAGGCCAAGGTCGACCGCTACGAGAAAGAAAAAGGCGAAATCAAAGTAGTGGCCGACAAGCTCGAAGCCGAAGCCACCGAGTGGGACCACCAAAGCGACGAGCAAATGCACCAGCACCACCGCTGGGCCCAATCGACCACCGTGCTGCAGGTCTGTATTGCGCTGGCCGCTATTGCCCTGCTGACCAAAAAGAAATGGGTCGAGTACGCCATGTTTGGTGCGGGTGGCATTGGCTTGGCGGTGGGCGTGCTCGCGGCCTTGCATATTTAGGGGTATTGCCACGGGGCTTGAGCATCGGCCACGTCCCATGCAGAATGAAGCGTTCATCACCTCTGGGCGCAAGGAATTCTGTGGAACCACGTACCAGCTTTGAATCCAAAGTGCTTGCCGCCTTTGCGGCGGCCGGGGTGGTGGTGGTCATTCTCTTTTCTGCGACCTGGAAATTGGCTGGCGACGCCACCGAAGCCTCGCACTTGGTGACGCGCACCCACGAAGTCATCAGCCATCTTGCCCACATCCGGGCAGACACCCTGCAGATCGAGCTGAACACGCAAAGCTTCCGCATTTCCGGCGACACCACGTACTTGACGGAACGCGATGCCACCATCGCCACCCGGGAAGCGGCGCTGAGCCACCTCCGGCAATTGACGTTTGACAATATCCGCCAGCAAGAACAGTGGGCGCAGCTGCGCAACGTGATCGACCAGCGCCTGGCCCTCGCCAGGCAGGTGGAGCTGCTGCGCAAGACCCAAGGCGTCGAGGCGGCCAATGCGTTTGTCGCTGGCGCACCGTTGCGGGCGACCCGGCAGCGCACCTACCAGCTGCTGGGTGCCATGGAGGACGAAGCGATCGGATTGCTGGCAATCCGCAGTTCTGAGCAGTCAGACACACGCCAGACCCTGATTGCGTTGGGTGCGCTGTTGGCCCTGCTGTTGCTGGCCATGCTGGCCGCGAGCTATGCGCTGATCCGACGGCAATTGCGAATGACCCGCACCAGCCAACTGGCGCTGGCCGACAGCGAGGAAAGCCTATCGACAACCCTGCATTCCATCGGCGACGCCGTGCTGGCGACCGACATCTTGGGGCGCATCACCCGCATGAACCCGGTGGCAGAGCAACTCACAGGCTGGACTTTCACGCAAGCGCAGGGGCACCCGGTGATGGACGTGTTTTGCATCATCCACGAACAGACCCGCGCACCCGCCGAAGACCCTGTGGCCAAAGTGCTGGCGACCGGTGAAACGCAAGAGCTTTCCAACCATACGGCGATCATTGCCCGCGACGGCCGCGAGTGCGCGATTGCAGACAGCGCGGCCCCCATCCGCGACACCGCCGGGCGCATCACGGGGGTGGTATTGGTCTTTCGGGACGAAACCGTCACCCGCCAGGCACGCAGGTTGATCCATGCACAAAATGAACTGCTGGAACAGCGCGTGCACGATAGAACAGTGCAATTGCACGAAAGTGAAGGCCATCTGCGCAGCGTGATCAGCAATGTCCCCGCGCTGTTTGCCTATGTTGATGCACAGCAGCGGTATGTGTACGTGAATGACCAGTACCGAGAACGCTTCGCCCCGACCCGGACTGACATTTCAGGTTGCAGCGTGCGCGAGATCCTCGGCGATGACCGCTATTCCGTCGCTGCGCCACTCATCAACCAGGTGCTCGCTGGACAACCCCAGACCTACGACTGGCAACCTTTTTTGGGAGTCTGGCAGATCATCAATTACGTGCCCAGACGCGATGCGCAGGGCCAAGTGACAGGCTACTACGTGCTGGGCAGCGACATCACAGAACGCAAACGCTCTGAGGAAAAAATCCAGGCCCTGAATTCCGAGCTGGAGCAACGTGTCAAAGAGCTGGAACATGTCAGCCGTGCCCTGCGAACGCTGAGTGCAGGCAACCGCACCATGATCAGAGCCACCCATGAGCAAGAGTTGCTTAACAGCATGTGCGAGGCCATCGTGACAGCGGGCGGCTATGACATGGCCGCGGTGTGGTACCGGGTTGATGATGTCTCCAAATCTTTACGGGTCATGGCGGAGTACGGCTACCCCGCCGGCATTGAGTCTTTGCGCACCGTCAAGGCGAGCTGGGACGACAACGCGCAGGGTCGCGGCACCGTAGCCCGTGCCGTCCGCACAGGCGAAACCTGTGTGGTCAGAGATATGTCCACCGATCCCAACTACGCCCAATGGCGGGCGCATGTCTACGGCCAGGCCTCAGGCGTGGCCTGCCCGATACGGGTCGATGGTGAAGTGATAGGCGCACTGGCCATCTACGATTCGCAAACCGACACGTTCCGCGCCGATGAAATTGCCCTGCTCACCGAATCGGCCGACGACCTGGCCTTTGGCATCATCACCTTGCGCGCCCGCGCGGTGCAACAAAAGAACCAGCAAGCCATGCAACGCCTAACCCATAGCGATGCACTGACCGGGCTGCCCAATGAGACCCAGTTCACCGAGTTTCTGACGTCCGCCATCGACACGGGAACGCAGCTGCAAAAGCCATTCGCCGTGCTGCAGGCGAATATTGAGCGACTGAGCGAAATCAACGATGCCCTGGGTTTTGACCATGGCGACCAGTTGCTGCGCGAGTTCGCGACACGGTTCAGTAACGCAGCGCCCCACGCCGCCAGCGTTGCCCGCTTGCGGGGAGACGAATTCGCCATGCTCCTCCCTGACAGCGATGCCCAGGCGGCCATTGCCATGGCACAGCAGCTGGAAGATGCGCTATCCCAGCCCTTTCCCGTGGCCGACATTGAACTCAATGTGTCGGCCAAATTTGGCATCAGCCTGTTTCCCGCACACGGCTCCACCCCCCACGACCTGTACCGGCACATGGACATTGCGGTGCACCAAGCCAAAAAGAACGGGATGCAGCACGTGGTCTTCAACCCGACTCAGGCCCACCACGTGCCGCACCGGCTGAATATGGCCGGAGAGCTACGCCGTGCCATTGAAGGCGGGAACCTGGTCTTGTATTTGCAACCGAAAGTGGAGATGGCCACCGGCCGGGTGTGTGGTGCCGAGGGCTTGGTGCGCTGGAAGCATGCCAAACGGGGAATGATCCAACCGGGCGAATTTATTGGTTTGGCAGAACACACCGGGTTGATCCAGCCGCTGACGGAATGGGTCATCACCACAAGCCTCGATCTCATCCAAGACTGGGACCGCAAGGGCTGCGCACTGCCCATTGCAGTCAACCTGTCGGCACGCAACCTGCGTGATGAAACCTTGCTGGGGAAAATTTGCCTCTGGCAAACAGCCTGGGCCACCAAGGCCGGTTTCCTTGAAATGGAAATCACCGAAAGCGCCGTGATGGAAAATGCCGAACTGGCGCTCAACGTGCTGCATGGCCTGCGCGAAGCTGGCATACCGCTGTATATCGACGACTTCGGCACCGGCTATTCGTCATTGAGCTATTTGCAAAAGCTGCCGGTGGACTACATCAAAATTGACCAATCCTTTGTCAGCGGTATGTCGATCAACAAGGATTCGGCGGTGATTGTTCGCTCCACCATTGATCTGGTGCACGACCTGGGGCGCAAAACGGTGGCCGAAGGCGTAGAAACCCAAGCGCAATGGGACCAACTCGCAGCATTTGGGTGTGACTATGCGCAGGGCTACTTCATCGCCCGACCCATGCCTGCCGAAGATTTTCAGCGCTGGATGGCTACCCGCCCACCGGTGACGTAGACTCAAAAGCATGAAACTTGCTACTTGGAACGTGAACTCTTTGGGCGTACGCCTACCCCAGGTGCTGGACTGGCTAGCGGCCAATCCAGTCGATGTACTGGCGCTTCAGGAGCTAAAGCTCACCGACGACAAATTTCCGGCAGATGCGTTCACGGCGGTGGGCTACCACGCACAGTGGTTTGGCCAAAAAACCTACAACGGCGTGGCGCTGCTCACGCGCACGCCTGCGACGGATGTCATCAAAAACATCCCCGGCTTTGACGATGACATGTCGCGCGTGATCACCGGCACCGTCAATGGATTGCGCGTGATCGGTGCCTACTTTCCGAATGGCCAAGAGCCCGGCAGCGACAAGTTTGAGTACAAGATGGAATGGCTCACCGCGCTGCGCCGCTGGGTCAAAGACGAGCTGGCAGCGCACCCCAAGCTGGTGATCATGGGCGACTACAACATCACCTTTGACGAAGCCGACCTATGGGACCCGGTCGGCCTGGAGGGCAGCATCCATTGCACCGAAGAAGAGCGCTACCACCTGCGGGCACTCGTCGCGCTCGGACTGACCGACAGCTACAGAATGTTTACGCACCCACCCAAGAGCTTTAGCTGGTGGGACTACCGCGACGCCGGATTTCGCCGCAACCGCGGTTTGCGCATTGACCACATTCTGGTGAGCAATGCGCTCAAGCCTCTGGTGGCCAGTTGCGAGATTGACAAAGCACCCCGCAAAAATGAAAGACCCAGCGACCACGCGCCGGTGGTGGTGGAGATTGGGGTTTAGGCATCACAAACTGAGTTTCGTAGTCACTCGCAGATCAGAGAAACACCATGTCCAAACTTCGCGTAGAGAGTTTCACCATTTCACTCGACGGTTTTGGCGCTGGCCCAGACCAGGACATCAACAATCCACTGGGCATTGGCGGTACTTCGCTGCATGGTTGGGCGATGCCTACGCGTACTTTTCAGCAAAAGCTGTTTGGTAACGATGGCGGGGAAACGGGTGTCGACGATGCGTTTGCCGTCCGAGGTTTCCAGAACATCGGCGCATGGATCCTCGGCAGGAATATGTTCGGGCCGGTTCGGGGCCCATGGCCCGACGAGAGCTGGCGCGGTTGGTGGGGCGAGAACCCGGTGTACCAGGTGCCGGTATTCGTGCTGACCCACCACGCGCGCGCACCGCTGGTCATGGAAGGGGGAACGACCTTCCACTTTGTGACGGAGGGAATCGAAGGTGCGCTTGCGCTTGCCCGCGAAGCCGCCGCAGGCAAAGATGTTCGCGTGGGTGGCGGAGTCAGTGTCATCCAGCAGTATCTTCGCCAGCGCCTGATCGATGAGATGCACATCGCCATATCGCCAGTGCTGCTCGGCTCCGGTGAGCGACTCTTCGAAGGTGTCAACCTTCCTGCCTTGGGCTATGCCTGCGTCAAGCACGAAACCACGGCACGGGCCACCCATTTGGTTCTAGCGAGGCAGTGACCACTGTGACCAATAGCTATCAATTCAATAGCTGCTCACGCATATTCCACGGGGGCTAGTGGCATAAATGGCTAAAAATCTCATCATTTCAGCCAGAACGGTCATCCGCCGGCTTACCAGGACGCCAAAGCCTTTAGCAGGCTAGCCTTCACCGTTTCGTTCGCAAAACTGGCCTCGATGGAGGTGCGTGCAACTCCCCGGGTAACCTCATCTGTCCAGCCAAATGCCTGACGACACAGGGCGTATTCCCCCACCAGACTGGCACCCAATAAGGCGGGGTCATCGGTGTTGACCGAGACACGGACACCAGCCGCACGCAGCCGCTCGATGGGGTGCTTCTGAATGGAGGGGTACACCCCCAGAACCAGGTTCGATGTGGGGCACACGCCCAGCGGAATCTGCCGGTCTGCCAGCATTTGGACCAATGCCGCATCTTCTATCGCACGGACACCATGGTCTATGCGGTCTGCGCCCAGTAGCTGCACGGCATCCCAAACGCCTTCAGGCCCGCTGGACTCCCCTGCATGGACGGTACGGCGCAACCCTGCCGCACCCGCCCGGCGGAAGGCGTCTGCAAATCGGGGGCCGGTGCGCCCTGCAGTGGCTTCGTTGCCATCGACCGACAGCGCCACGACCCGTGGATGGCGCATGGCGATCAACGACTCAACCAGCTCGGTGGCGGCATCGGCGGATTGCGTACGCAGCAAGCTGACACACAAGCCCACGGTGGGCAGACCATCCTGTTCGGCTGCTTTGAAGCCCGCATCTATTGCCTCCAGCATGGCCCCCAATCGACCATGCCAGGCGTGCCAGTGTGTGGGGTTAAAGATGACATCTGCATAGCCTGTGCCGTTGTCAGCCAGCCTTTGACAGAGGCCATAGCTGAGTTCCACCAGACGCTCCTGGGTCGACGCCAGGCCGCAGGCCAAATCGAGAAAGCCCAAAAAGTCGGCCAAACCTGAAAACTTGAACAAGTCTTCCTGCGGTCTGGGCAATGCAACACCCTCAAGCTTCGCCCATTGCGCGATCACAGACGCTTCGAAGCAACCTTCCAAATGAAGATGCACCTCGGCTTTGGGAAGGGCCTTCAAGCGATGCGTCTCTGGGGCTTGGAGAGGTGTAGTCATAGGGGTCTTCCGTCAACGAGCGCGGTCAAGACGACCCGCTTCGGGAATGATTCTCTGCGTTCACCAGCCGCACAACATACGACTTTTGCAATACCCGTCACAACGCCGCCGCAGGCTGTGGTGACCCATCGTAGCCACCCCATACCGATTGGTCATATTCGATGACCGAGCCGGTCATCAAACCGGACTCGGCACTGCACAAAAATGCGACAGCCCGCGCCACTTCCGCCGGTTCAACCAAGCGCCCATGGGGCTGTGCCGCTGCGGCTTTTTGCAGCCAGTCTGCATCCGCATGGTGGAACTCGCGCTGAATGCGGTCTTCTCCCTCGCTGGCCATCCAGCCGATGTTCAGGCCATTCACGCGAATGCGGTTGTGCAGCAGTGCATAGGCCGTGTTGCGAGTCAGCGTCGCCAACGCGCCTTTGGACGCGCAATAGGCCGCAATGAAAGGCTGGCCCGCCAATGCCGACATGGAACCGATGTTGACAATGCAGCCTTCAATGTGCTCACGGCGCATGACCTTGATGCTCTCTTGCATCAAATAAAACGGGGCGCGCACGTTGACGGCAAACATGGCGTCAAACAGTTCGGGTTCGGTGTCCAGAATCGTGCCGCGGTCTGTGATGGCGGCAGCGTTGACCAGCACGTCCACGCGCCCGAAATGGGCATCGGCTTGCTGCACAACGTGGCGGCAGTCAGCCACCTTGGCCAAATCGGCCTGAACGTACACCGCCTGTGTGCCCATGCCACGCAACCGCGCCGCCTGGGCTTGGCCTTTTGCCTCGCTGCGTCCGCAAATCACGATGCCTGCGGCACCGCGTTGGGCCAAGGTGCCTGCTATAGCAGCACCCAGGCCTTGGGTTCCGCCGGTCACGATGGCTACTTTGCCTCCGAGTGATGCCAAGGCGTGGGGTGTGGTGGAAGTGATTGGTGTCATAGTCGTGTCCGTGCTTGGGTTTGCAATAGGGCGTTGAAGTGCTCTGGCGAGGTGCCGCTGGCCAAGGCCACGCGCATCAGGTCTTGCTGGCTTTGCGGTGCCAGACCACCGGTGGGGGGATCGCGGTCCAGGTTGGTGGGAAACGCATAGCCTTCGGCAGAGGCCGCCACGGCTGCAGCCAGGTCGGCAGCGCCCATGGCGTTGGTGGACCGTAGCCGGAGCAGGCTGGGGTACAGGGCTTGCGCCATGCGCACCCGCTCAACCGACTCCATGCTGCGCCCGAAAGCAGATGACACTTGCAGCAAATTGGCCATGCGACGTATATCGGTGGAGCGGTTGTGGCCCGCAGCATGCAGCAGTGCGGGGTTGAAAAAGATGCCATCGCCCTTGCGAAGCGGCAGTTGCACATGGTGTGCCTCAAAGTAGCGCTGAAACTCGGCCACCCCTGCCACCAGATACCCGCTCTCGTACTTGTGTGAATGTGGCAAATACAAAGTAGGGCCACTCTCCAAGGGCATGTCCACATGGGCGATGGCACCCTGCAGGGTGAGGTAGGGGGAGAGCCTGTGCACATGGGCAGGAAAACGCTCCGCGCCTTGGGCGGTGAAGAACCCGAGGTGGTAGTCGCGATGCGCCACCTGTGCCTGTCCACCCGGGTTCACACAATTGATTTGCGATGTGACTTGGTAAGCCGGCCCCAGCCATGCCTCGCACACCGTGGCCAGCATGGCGTTGCCGTAATAGGCCGCAAACACCTCTGGTGCTTGCAGACAGAGTTTTTCAAGGGCATTCCACACACGGTCGTTGGCGCCGGGTTTGGCAAAGTGGTCTCCCGCATGGCCCGCCACACGCGCATCTTCTATGAGAACCTGAAACGCTTGGGTCGCAGCGTCGACCACAGCCACATCCGGGTACAAGTCTTGCACCACCAGCACACCGGGGCCGCTGCTCCACACCTGCGCCCACTCCGCCATCAATGCGCGTCGCCATTCCTCAGGCCGGGTGGATGCGCGCTGCGCCAGTTGCAGTGCTGCGCAGTCGTAGATGGGCACCTGGTGCGAAATGCTGGTGGCCTGTGGGCAGTCCTCTGCAATGGTGGCAGTTTGCACCCACTGATCCAGGTCGTCGACCTGACACTGTGTGGCACTCAGCCAGTGGCTGGAGGGTTCGGATGGGGCGATGGCAGGGGCTGCGTGCATGGCGTGGCTTGGATTGGTTTGAGTGATGTAGGTCAATTCCAGGAAACTGCAGTGTAAGAAAGGTCGCATCCATCCGGGCGAACAAAAAACCTCAAAAATGCCTCAAAATCGATGTCCACATGACCCACCCCCATTTGCTCAAAGCCGTCGCCTTGCAGGCAGGGGTGAGTTTGGCCACGGTGGACCGGGTGGTGCACCAACGCCCCGGTGTGCGTGCCCATACGGTGCGGCGCGTTCGCCAAGCCCTGGCGGAGTTGGAAAGCCAAAGCGCACAAGCCGGCCTGCAAGGGCGCAAGTTCATGGTGGACCTGGTAATGCAAGCGCCAGAGCGCTTTACCAGGGTTGTGCGCGATGCGCTCGAGCGTGAGCTGCCGCTGCTGCATCCGGTCATTTTTCGTGCGCGCTACCACCTGAGCGAAACCCTGGCCACGGCCGAACTGCTGGGCGTGCTCAACAAGATAGAAGCCCGTGGCAGCCACGGTGTGTTTCTCAAAGCACCGAATGACCCACAGGTAATTGAAGCCGTTGCGCGCTTGCATCGCAAAGGCATTCCGGTGATCACGCTGGTGACCGATCTCCCCGACTCTGAACGCCTGGCGTATGTGGGCATGAACAACACGGCGGCCGGTCAAACCGCGGCCTATCTGCTGGGTCAATGGCTGGGGCAAGGGTCCCGAGCTAGCGTGTTGGTGTCGCTTAGTAGCACACGCTTTCGTGGCGAAGAAGAGCGCGAAGCGGCCTTCGCGGCAGCCCTTCAACAGCATTACCCTTTGTTAAAACGCGTGGATGTCAGCGAGGGCATGGGCTTGCATGAGGCGACTGCCGCAGTCGTGCGAAAGCGCTTGGAAGATCATCCAGACGTGCAAGCCGTGTATTCCATAGGTGGCGCGAACGCTGCAATTTTGGAGGCCTTCACCACCGCAAACCGCACCTGCCGTTGCTTCATTGGCCATGACCTGGATGCCGACAATTTGCAGCTGCTGCAATCCGGAAAACTCCACGCCCTACTGCACCACGATCTACAGCACGACATGCGAATGGCCTGCCTGCAAGTGATGCGCGCCCACGGTGTGGGGCTCCCGCAGGCACTGCCCACACGCTCCAGCGTGCAGGTAATAACGCCATTTAACGTTGTGCCGCAATAGCCGCTGGCGGCTACTGGGCGGACAACGCGCTACTCCAGCCCGAGCTCCTGAATCTTGCGCGTGATGGTGTTGCGGCCGATGCCGAGTTTTTGCGCGGCTTCGATGCGGCGGCCTTTGGTACTGGCCAGAGCCGCGTGGATGAGCCGTGACTCGAACCGGCGCGTCAGGGTGTCCCACACGTCGGGCTGACCGGCTTCGAGTTGGGCAACGGCTTCGCGCTCCAGCGCAGACTCCCAGTCTTCGCCGACCAACGCGGCACTTGCAAAGGGGAGCGCTGCTAGGTCTGCCGTAGACGGGGACGCCAGCGGCGCTGCAGACGCCACAGGCGCAGCGCCTGCCGCAGTATCCACAACCGTAACCACCGCAGCCAAGGCAACTGGGGGCCGCATTTCGGCGTTGGACACACCCACCTCAGGTGGTAAATCTTTCGGTTCGATCACCTGCGCGGGCGCCATGACCGTGAGCCAATGGCACACGTTTTCCAACTGACGCACATTGCCTGGGAAGCCAAAGCCCTCGAGCCAGGTCAGCGCCGCGTCGGAGATACGCTTGGGCTCCACACCGAGCTGCTTGGCGCTTTGCTGCAAGAAGTGGCGCGTCAACATGGACACGTCTTCCTTGCGCTCACGCAGGGCCGGCAAGCGCAGGCGGATGACGTTCAAACGGTGAAACAAGTCTTCGCGGAATACGCCGTCTTTGACGCGCTGCTCCAGGTCTTGGTGCGTGGCGGCAATCACGCGTACATTGGATTTCACGGCGCTGTGGCCGCCGACACGGTAAAAATGACCGTCACTCAAGACGCGCAGCAAGCGCGTTTGCAGCTCAAACGGCATGTCGCCAATTTCGTCCAGAAACAGCGTGCCGCCATCGGCTTGCTCAAAGCGGCCCCGCCGCATGGTTTGTGCGCCAGTAAATGCGCCACGCTCGTGGCCGAACAGTTCGCTTTCCAGCAAATCTTTGGGGATTGCTGCAGTATTGATAGCAACAAATGGCCCATTGGCGCGGGGTGAGTGCTTGTGCAGTGCACGGGCCACCAGCTCTTTGCCGGAACCCGACTCGCCGGTAATCATGACGGTGACGTTGCTTTGGCTCAAGCGCCCAATGGCGCGAAACACGTCTTGCATGGCCGGCGCCTGGCCGAGCATCTCGGGCATCTGCGCGGCCTTTTCTTCGCGCACTTCTTCGCGCAGGCTTTCTTCGACGGCGCGGCGGATCAGCTCGACGGCCTTGGTCAGGTCGAAGGGCTTGGGCAGGTACTCGAATGCACCCCCCTGGAACGAAGAGACCGCGCTGTCGAGGTCGGAGTAAGCCGTCATGATGAT
>JBEEJM010000136.1:0-2525 GCA_041169205.1 Pseudomonadota bacterium
CCAACGCCGCCCTGTTTGCCGTGGCCATGCTGGCGGTGGACAACCCGGATATGCGGCTGAAGTTGGACGCCTTCCGCCGGGACCAGACCGAAGCGGCGCGCGCCATGGTGCTGCCCATCACCGGATCGGCCAAGTAATGGCGGCAGAAATCACGCTTGGTGTGATGGGCGGTGGCCAGTTGGGCCGCATGTTTGTGCATGCTGCGCAGCAAATGGGTTTCTTCACCGCCGTGCTCGACCCCGATGCCGACAGCCCGGCCGGTCGTGTGAGCCACCACCATATCCAGACCGCCTACACCGACCCCGAGGGGCTGGCCCAACTGGCTGCGGTGTCGCATGCCATCACCACCGAATTTGAAAACGTGCCCGCCCTGGCGCTGGCCGCGTTGGCCCGAACCCGCCCGGTAGCGCCCGCCGCCAGTGCCGTCGCCATTGCCCAGGACCGTGCAGCCGAGAAGGCGCACTTTGTGAACTGCGGCGTGCCTTGCGCGCCGTATGCGTTGATCGACACGCCCGAACAGCTGGCGGCGGTGGCAGAACCCTTGCTACCTGGAATTCTCAAGACCACCCGCATGGGCTACGACGGCAAAGGCCAGGCGCGTGTCAGCACGCGTGCCGAACTGGCCGCCGCCTGGACCGATTTGAAGGGCGTGCCCTGCGTGCTGGAAAAAATGCTGCCGCTCGCGTTGGAGTGCTCGGTGCTGGTGGCACGCGGGTCCGATGGTGCCTGCGTCAACCTGCCGGTGCAGCGCAATCTGCACCGCGACGGCATCCTCGCGGTGACCGAGGTTTATGAGGGTAATCTGCCCGCAGCCCTCGTGGAACGTGCGATAGCTGCTGCAAAATCGATAGCGCATGGCTTGCAGTACGTGGGCGTGCTGTGCGTCGAATTTTTTGTGCTCGACGAGTCTCATCCCGCCGCTGCAGGCCTGGGGGGCCTGGTGGTGAACGAGATGGCACCGCGCCCGCACAACAGCGGCCACTACAGCATGGACGCTTGTGATGTGTCGCAGTTCGACCTGCAGGTGCGCACGCTGGCGGGCTTGCCGCTGGTGCAGCCGCGCCAGCACAGCCCGGCCATCATGCTCAACTTGCTGGGCGACATTTGGCCTGGTCAGGGTAGTGAGGACGGTGCGCCACCGTGGGCACAAGTGCTGGCCTTGCCCGGCACGCATCTGCACCTGTATGGCAAAGCCAAGGCCAGCAAGGGCCGCAAGATGGGCCACTTGAACATTACCGGGGCGACGGTGGAGCAGGTGCGTGCCACCGCTTTGCAGGCGGCAAGCATTCTGGGCATTGCGGCTTTTTAGGCCCAAGACAAAACCATGATTCTTTCCGCGTACCTGTTCGCCGACGGCGTTGAGCTTGCTCCTGATTCGATAGCTGCTTGCGCAGATTCCATAAGGACTGGCGAGCTGATTGGCTTGCCAACCGAGACCGTGTATGGCCTGGGCGCCGACGCCGACAACGCCAGCGCCGTGGCCAAAGTGTTTGCCGCCAAGGGCCGCCCGGCCGACCATCCGTTGATCGTGCATGTGGCCTCGTTCGACGGTGGCATGGGCGGCGTGGCGCACTTCGCGCAGCAGGTGCCCGCGTTTGCGCAGCAGCTCATGTCGGCCTTCTGGCCCGGTCCGCTGACCCTGATTGTGCCGCGCCGCGACGGCGTGGGCGCGGCGGCGGCGGGTGGGCAAAACAGCATCGGCTTGCGCTGCCCCGATCACCCCGTAGCCCAGGCGCTGCTCTCGGCGCTGCGCAAACCGGCGGCTGGTCAGGCAATCGTCTGGGGCGTTGCCGCTCCCAGCGCCAACCGCTTTGGCCGCATCAGCCCCACCACGGCGGCCCATGTGCAAGCCGAATTGGGTGAGGTACTGCCCATTCTGGACGGCGGCCCCTGCGAAGTGGGCATCGAGTCCACCATCATCGACTGCACCCGCGGCGCGCCCGTGCTGCTGCGCCCCGGTGCCATCACCGGCGACCAGGTGGAAGCTGCGTGCGGCCGCAAGTTGCTATCAAATGAGGAGCTGCTTGCGCAGAGCGCACCCAATGCGTCGGGCACACTGGCGTCGCACTACGCGCCCAACGCCACCGTGCGTCTGATGGATGCCAAAGCACTGCAAACGGCGTTGGACATGCTCGGCAATGATCTGCTCAAAGGCGAGAGCCGCGCCACCATCGCCGTCTATACCCGCACGGCGCTGAAGGGCCAATCCAAACAAGTCCTGCTGCGCGCTATGCCCAGCGATGCGGCGGTGGCCGCGCACGAGTTGTTCTCGGTACTGCGCGAGTTTGACGATGCGGGCGTCAAACTGATCTGGGTCGAAACGCCCCCCGGCGATGGCACGTGGGATGGCGTGCGCGACCGGCTACAGCGGGCTAGCGCTTAGACAAGCCTTAAAAATCTTTCGCCGCCCACTCCACCAACGCCTCAATCGCAGGTCGTGCCGCATTGGCGTTGGGGTGGTTCACTAGCACCACCAGCACCGAGCGCTTGCCGCTGGGTGCGTGCACATAACCGGCCATGGCCAC
>JBEEJM010000137.1:0-8920 GCA_041169205.1 Pseudomonadota bacterium
TCAAAGACAAAAACTCGCGACGCAGGTTGGGGTCCTTGAGGAACACGCCGCGCATTACTGAGTTGATCATCTTGCTGTCCATGTCTTTCACACCGCGCCACGACATACAAAAGTGGCTGGCCTCCATGACGATGGCCAGGCCATCGGGCTGGGTGCGCTCTTGAATAATGTCGGCCAACTGCACCACGGCCTCTTCCTGAATCTGCGGACGGCCCATGATCCACTCGGCCAGTCGGGCGTATTTGGACAGGCCAATCACATTGGTGTGTTCATTCGGCATGACGCCAATCCACACCTGCCCGATCACCGGGCAAAAATGGTGGCTGCAGGCGCTGCGCACGGTGATGGGGCCGACGATCATCAGCTCATTGAGGTGGCCGACATTGGGGAACTCGGTCAGCGCGGGCGGCTTGACGTAGCGGCCGCGAAACACTTCGTTGAGGTACATCTTGGCCACACGGCGGGCCGTGTCCCCGGTGTTGTGGTCGTTCTCGGTATCGATCACCATGCTGTCGAGCACGTGCTTCATTTTGTCTTCGACTTCATCGAGCAGCTTTTCCAGCTCGCCGGGTTCAATGTAGTCCGCGATGTTGTCGTTGGCATGAAAGCGCTTGCGTGCCGCGTTCAGGCGTTCCCGAATTTTGACGGAAACAGGCGTTCCCTCGTCGGTATCAGAAGGGTTCATGGTGCTCTGTGGCTTCATTAACATGAGAGGATGTTACCAGCCTTTGAATAATAGGGTTATAGGCACGCAGCCCCCGTATTCATTGCGTAAGCAGCTATCAAATTAATAGCGCCTTCCGGTCAGCACCAGCATCAGCCACATCGCGCCAAACGCCAGACCATCCAGCACACGCTGGCGCCAGGGCCGCTGCGCGTACTCTGCCGCTTGCACGCGCTCTGCGTTGCGCTCCATGACCCGCTCCAGGCGCAGCTGCAACGCCTGGGCAAACGCCCTGTCGCCCACCACCACATTGGCCTCGCGTGCCAGCTGCAAACTCAGGGGGTCGAGGTTGGAAGAGCCCACAGTCGCCCAGCGCTGGTCCACGACAGCGACCTTGGCATGCAGAAAACCGGCCTGGTATTCGTAGATTTCAATGCCGGCCGCCAGCAAAGAGCCATAGACCTGGCGCGCTGCGTGAAACTGCATGAAGTACTCGTAGCGCCCTTGCAACAACAGGCGCACGCGCACTCCGCGCCGTGCCGCCTTGACGAGCGCCCGGCGCAGTCGCGTGCCGGGCACAAAGTAGGCATTGGCAATCAGCACCTCATGGTGGGCCGTGGCAATCGCTTTGCGGTAAGCCCGTTCGATACGGGACCGGTTTAAAACGTTGTCCCGCAACACCAAAGCGGCAGCGGTGTTGTGAAACACTTCGCTATTCGGTCCCGCTGGGTTGGCCAAACCATTAGGCTTGGCCGTGCTGGCCTGCCTGTAGGCCGCGCGGGCACCACGCAAACTCAGGTGCTCCAGCTGGCGCGTGACTTGCAAGCGCACCCAAAATTGCATCACTGCTGCCCGGACATCGGCCACCAGCGGCCCATGTACCCGCACCGCATAGTCCACCCGCGCGGACTCCTGTGCGCCGTAATTGGGGTCGAGGTAATCATCCAAAATATTGATGCCGCCGCAAAACGCCACGCGCGCGTCCACCACACAGAGCTTGCGGTGCATGCGCCGCCACCGCCCCGGAATGAAGTACCCCAACTTCCCCAAAGGCGAAAACTGGTGCCATTGCACGCCCGCTTGGGCGAAACGCTCGAGCCATTCCTCAGGCACGCTGGGTGTGCCAATGCCGTCCATCACCACCGACACGGCCACGCCACGCAGCGCTGCACGCACCAGCGCATGGGCCACCTGGCCACCAGAGCCTTCAAAATGGAAGATGTAGGTTTCCATCCGCACGTCCACCACCGCGCCATCGATCTCGGTCACCAGTGCCGGGAAAAACTCGGCACCACCTTCCAGCAGTTGCACCTGGTGGCCCGAATGCAGGTGGGGAGCGGTCATGCCACGGTCAAACGAAATTCGGCAATCAGCGGCAAGTGGTCGGACATGCGCCACCAGATGCGCCCGCGTGGCACCTCCAGCCCCACGGGTGTGAGCCCGCGGGCATACACGTGGTCCAACTGCAGCAGCGGCAGGCGCGAAGGAAAGGTCGGAATGCGCTTGCCGTCAAACGCCTGCAAACCCATGCTGCCCAGCATCCGGGGCAGCATGCCACCCCACTCATTGAAGTCACCTGCCACCACCACTGGCGCATCGGCTGGTACTTCGCGGGCAATGAATTGCTGCAACTGGTCCAGTTGGCGCACACGGCTCGACCGAATCAGCCCCAGATGCACCACCACCACATGGATGGGCTGGCCATGCACCAGCACCTCGGCGTGCAGCAGGCCACGCTGCTCAAAGCGGTGGTCGGAGATGTCTTCATGTTGGTGCGCCACCACGGGCCAGCGCGACAACATGGCATTGCCGTGCTCGCCGTGCTTGGTATAGGCGTTGGTGCGGTAGACCGCCTCGTAGCCTTCCGGAGCCAGAAAATCCGCCTGCGGCATATCTGGCCAGCGGGTGAAATATTCAGCCTCCCCGTGATGCACTTTGCGCACCTCTTGCAGGCACACGATGTCGGCATCCAACTGCTCCACTGCGTGCCCCAGGTTGTGAATTTCCAGGCGGCGGCGTGGGCCAATGCCTTGAACACCCTTGTGGATGTTGTAGGTGGCCACGCGAATAATCGTCATGACACCATCATGCCAGTGTCAAAGGTCGGCACATGCAATATCGCTTCGGCGTTAGAGGGCGAAAAGCAGGCGTCAGCTGCCTGCTGCCAGGGCAGCCAGCGGTAGGCCGTGTGCTCGCGTGGGCTCAAAACGACCGAGGTGCCCGTGGGCACACACAGACCAAACACGTGCTCGGTGTTGCGCACCACACCGGACGCATAACGGTGCCGCCACTGCGGGTAAATCTCGTACACATTTTCCAGCTGCCAGTCGGTGAGGCTGTGGCCCGCAGCCCGCGCGTCGATACCGGTTTCTTCCTGCACCTCACGCACCGCCGTGTCTTCAAACGACTCCTCTAATGTGTCCTTGGAGCCAGTGACCGACTGCCAGAAACCCGCGGCATCTGCCCGCTCTATCAGCAGCACCTCCAGCGCCGGGGTGTAAATCACCACCAGCACCGATTGCGGGATTTTGAAATATTCGGTCATTCTTCCGAGAAGAAATCCGTATCAATTCTTCGCACTTGGTAAGCTGCGACAACAGATACACCAAGATCATGTTCGATCATCAAATCAGCCAAACGAACACCGTCGACCAAAACCACCTTGTACTGACTAGTCGTTGCGTATTCTTTCGCCTCCTGCGTAAACCAGGAGGTCGTGAGAAATACACCTTTTGTTGCTCGCTGCCCTGCAAGCGCTCCCACGAACTTCATAATTTCGGGACGCCCCACCACGCCATCCCATCGTTTCGCCTGAAGATAAATCGCATCCAGTCCCAGTCGATCCTCATTGATGATTCCGTCGATACCACCGTCACCAGAACGGCCAACTGCCTTGCCAGCTTCTTCACGGCTACCGCCGTAACCCATCTTGATCATGAGTTGAACAACGAGGTGCTCAAAAAACTGAGGTGAACATGCTTTGATGGATGAAAGCAAGTCGTCCGCCAAGGCCTGCTTCAGGGCGAGATATGCACGTTCAATGGATTCTTCCGGAGTAATTGCAGCCGCAACATCGTTCGACGTTTGCTTGCCCTCGACAACCTCATCACCGCTTGCTCTAACAGCGGCGTACTCAGGGAATTGGGACAGGAATGCGAGATCGATGCGGTCAAGTTTTTTGCCAAGTGTCTCCCGTCCCCGCGAAGTAATCTTGAATGTCCCCCGCTTGGGCAACTCCACCAACCCAGCCTTTTTTAGATACGTTTTCGCCCAAGCAAGACGGTTGTAAAACAATGGGGCCCGACCACTAGGCAACAGTTGTGCAAGGTCAGCATCTGTAAGCTGGTATTGATCCGCAATTTTTTTAACGACCTCTTTGAACGCACGTTCCTGCCCATCTTCAGCGGTACGCAACAGTGGAAGCATAAGTGTCTGAAAATCAGGGATCGCCATTAAACCTCCCAAAAAAAGGGCGCTCTCTGTTGCAGATAGCGCCCTTTCATTGTGCAGCAAACCGCTGCTGTCAAACCATCAGGCAGGCTGCGCCACATCCACGGTGCGCAGGCGAATGTGCAGCTCGCGCAGTTGTTTCTCGTCGACCGGGCTGGGGGCCTGCGTGAGCAGACACTGGGCGCGCTGGGTCTTGGGGAATGCGATCACGTCGCGGATCGACTCGGCACCGGTCATCATGGTGACGATACGGTCCAGGCCGAAGGCCAAGCCACCGTGTGGGGGCGCACCATACTGCAAAGCGTCGAGCAAAAAGCCGAATTTGAGCTGCGCTTCTTCGGGCGTGATCTTGAGTGCGTCAAACACTTTTTGTTGCACGTCGGCGCGGTGAATACGGACTGAGCCACCACCCATTTCCCAACCGTTCAACACCATGTCATAACCCTTGGAGATGCACTTCTCGGGGGCAGTGACCATCCAGTCTTCGTGGCCGTCTTTGGGGGCCGTGAAGGGGTGGTGTGTGGCGGTATAGCGCTGGGCTTCTTCGTCGAACTCGAACATCGGGAAGTCCACCACCCACATCGGGCGCCAGGCTTTTTCGAACAGGCCGTTTTTCTTGCCAAACTCGCTGTGACCAATCTTGATACGCAGGGCACCAATCGCGTCGTTAACGATCTTGGCCTTGTCGGCACCAAAGAAAATCAGGTCTCCGTCTTGCGCGCCGGTGCGCTCCAACACCGCGTTGAGCGCCGTGTCGTGGATGTTCTTGACGATGGGGCTTTGCAAACCGTCGCGTCCTTTGGACAGGTCGTTCACACGGATATAGGCCAAGCCCTTGGCACCATAAATCTTGACGAACTCGGTGTAGGCGTCGATCTCGCCACGGCTGATGCCGCCGGTCTCCTTGGAGCCGCCGGGTACGCGCAGAGCAACCACACGGCCGTTCTTCATCGTGGCAGCACCGCTGAACACTTTGAAGTCCACATCGGCCATCACGTCCGTGACTTCAGCGAACTTCAGGTTCACGCGCAGATCAGGCTTGTCGGAGCCATACACGTGCATGGCTTCCTGGTAGGTCATGACCGGAAATTCGCCCAAGTCCACACCAATGGTGTTCTTGAACACGGTGGTGATCATGCCTTGGAACATGTCACGGATTTCTTCTTCACTCAGGAACGAGGTTTCGATATCGATCTGGGTGAATTCGGGCTGGCGGTCGGCGCGCAAGTCTTCGTCGCGGAAGCATTTGGTGATTTGGTAGTAACGATCGAACCCCGCCACCATCAGCAGCTGCTTGAACAGCTGGGGCGACTGCGGCAGCGCAAAGAAATGGCCATCGTGCACACGGCTGGGTACCAAATAATCGCGCGCGCCTTCGGGTGTGCTCTTAGTGAGCATGGGGGTTTCGATATCCACAAAACCGTTGGCATCGAGGAACTTGCGAACTTCCATGGACACGCGGTAACGCAGCATCAGGTTGTTTTGCATGTACGGGCGGCGCAGGTCCAGCACGCGGTGCGTCAAACGGGTGGTCTCGGACAGGTTGTCGTCATCCAGCTGAAATGGTGGTGTGACCGACGGGTTGAGCACGATCAGCTCGTGGCACAGCACTTCGATCTTGCCGCTCTTAAGGGCTTCGTTAACCGTGCCTTCGGGGCGGGCGCGCACCAGGCCTTTGACTTGGACGCAAAATTCGTTGCGCACATCTTCGGCCACGGCGAACATGTCGGCGCGGTCCGGATCGCACACCACCTGCACATAGCCTTCGCGGTCGCGCAGGTCAATAAAGATCACGCCACCGTGGTCGCGGCGGCGATTCACCCAACCGCACAGAGAAACAGTTTCGCCCATCTGGGCTTCGGTCACAAGACCGCAATAGTGGGAGCGCATGGCCATAACTTGCTTTCATAACGTTGCCACCATTGGCAACGGGTTCATTGATATTTAGTGAGAGGCCGGAGCCACCGAGCCCATGGAGATCACGTAGGTCAGCGCTTCATCTACGCTCATGTCCAGCTCGATCACATCGGACTTGGGCAGCATCAAGAAGAAGCCACTGGTCGGATTGGGTGTGGTGGGCACGTACACGCTGACAAAGTCAGGCCCCAGGTGAGACGCTACTTCTCCGATGGGCGTGCCAGTCTGGAACGCAATCGTCCAGGAGCCTGCACGCGGGTACTGCACCAGCATGGCGGTGCGAAATGCATTGCCATTGCTAGAGAACAAGGTGTCAGACACTTTCTTGACACTGTTGTAGATGGATTTGACGATCGGGATATGGGTAAACAGCCGGTCCCATTGCTGGATCCACCAACGGCCCGCCACATTGGCCACCAGCGCGCCCGTCACCAGCATGACGGAGAACACCAACAACACGCCCAGTCCGGGAATATGGCGAAGAAGCTCAATGCCAGGGGCAAGACCCACCGGTGTCACGGCCGCAATGACGGACAAGAAGCCGCCGAACACGGCGTCAAGCATGCCAACCAGCCACAGCAGTACCCAAATGGTGATCGCCAGCGGCAACCAGACGATCAGGCCGGTAATCAGATATTTTTTGATAGGCACGGTGATTGCAGAGTTGTCAGCGTTAGGACGTTGCGGCAGGCGCTGCCGGTGTGGCGGGTGCTGCATCTGCTTTGGGAGCGGATGCCGCGGCGGGTGCAGCTGCCGTTGCGCTCTCGCCTGCAGGTGCAGTGGCTGTTGCAGAAGTGGATCCACCCTTGAAATCGGTGGCGTACCAGCCCGTGCCCTTGAGCTGAAAACCGGCGGCAGTCAGCTGCTTTTTAAAGGTGGCCTGGCTGCAACTGGGGCATTCTTCCAGCGGCGCATCGGATATTTTTTGCAGCACGTCCTTGGCAAACCCGCAGGACTCGCATTTATAGGCGTAGATTGGCATGGTTGAAGGGCTCTAGGGTCAAGTTGCAAAGCCTTCAATTATAAGGCGCAGGCTAGAAAAGCCCCACCCGCACCACAATCTGCATCACCACCATGCCCAGCGCAAATCCAATCACCGCAGATACCAAGGACTGCAATAGGCGATTGGTGCGCTTTTGCTCCAACAACAATTCTTGCACCAGCGCCGTGTTGTCCGTGCCACTGCGTCGCATGAATGCGTGAATCAGGCCTGGCAATTCAGGCAACAGCTTGGCGTACCGCGGCGCCTGGTCCTTGAGGTCCTGCAGCAGCCGCTGCGGTCCCACTTGTTGCAGCATCCACTGCTCGAGAAACGGCTGGGCTGTAGCCCAAAGGTCGAGGTCGGGGTCCAACTCGCGCCCCAGGCCTTCAATATTGAGCAGTGTTTTTTGCAGCAATACCAGCTGCGGCTGAATTTCGACTTGAAACCGCCGTGAGGTCTGGAACAGACGCATGAGCACCATGCCCAGCGATATTTCTTTGAGTGGTCGGTCAAAGTACGGCTCGCACACGGCACGAATCGCGGCCTCCAGCTCATCCACCCGTGTGTCGGCGGGCACCCAACCCGACTCAATGTGCAGCCGGGCAATGCTCTTGTAGTCGCGGCGGAAAAAAGCCACGAAATTCTGCGCCAGGTATTCCTTGTCCACCTCGGTCAGCGTACCCACAATGCCAAAGTCCAGCGAGATGTAGCGGCCAAAGGTGGCAGGGTCCAGGCTGACCTGGATGTTGCCGGGGTGCATATCGGCGTGAAAAAATCCGTCGCGAAACACCTGGGTAAAAAAGAGAGTGACGCCGTCGCGTGCCAGCTTAGGAATATCCACCCCGGCGGCGCGCAGGCGATCAATCTGGTTGATCGGCACACCATGCATGCGCTCCATGACCAGCACATCGGTGGTGCAATAGTCCCAGAGCATCTCGGGAATCAGCACCAGCTGCAGGCCTTCCATGTTGCGGCGCAACTGCGCGGCGCTGGAGGCTTCGCGCACCAGGTCCAGCTCGTCGTGCAGGTATTTGTCAAACTCCGCCACCACTTCGCGGGGTTTGAGGCGCTTGCCATCGGCAGAGAGCTTTTCCACCCAATGGGCCATGAGGCGCATCAGGCTCAGGTCTTTGTCAATCACCGTCAGCATCTCGGGGCGCAGCACTTTGACGGCCACCTCGCGCTCCTTGCCCTGTCGATCCCGCAGCACCGCAAAGTGCACCTGTGCAATCGAGGCACTGGCCACCGGGGTTTGCTCGAAAGAGATAAAAATGTCTTTCAGCGGCTTGCGCAAGGCGCGCTCAATCGTGGCCACTGCAATCTCGGAAGCAAAGGGCGGCACCCGGTCTTGCAACTTGGCCAGCTCATCGGCAATATCCACCGGCAGCAAATCCCGGCGGGTGGAGAGCACCTGCCCAAACTTCACGAAGATGGGGCCCAAGCGTTCCAGGGCTTCACGCAGTCGCTGTCCACGGGGCGCTTCGAGGTTGCGCCCCACCGACACAATGCGTGACAGCCGGTGCAGCCAGGGCTTCTGGAAGCTGGTCAGTACCAGCTCATCCAGCCCGTAGCGCAGAACCACCCAGACGATAACGATGCCGCGGACCATCCGTGTCATGCCGTAGTGCGCTTGCCAACAAATTGCGACAGGCCTTGGGCCAGGGTGCGACCGGCCTGCATCAGCATGTGGGCCGGGGCATCGCCCAGAATGCGGGACAGGTCTTCCTCCAGATCCCAACGCACATGGTCGGCCAGCCAGTTGATGTCGGCGGCCAGTTGCACATCGCCTTCAATCCGCACGGCAGGTTTTTCACCCTGCATGACGGCTTGCGCAATGGCAAAGGGAGAGGTTTCCGTGATCACCAGCGACAAATCGGCAGCCGCATCGGCCTCGGCGATATCGAGCA
>JBEEJM010000138.1:0-30140 GCA_041169205.1 Pseudomonadota bacterium
CGTTCGCCACTCGCCACCAGGATTGCTCCCGTGCTGCCGTTCGACTTGCATGTGTAAGGCATGCCGCCAGCGTTCAATCTGAGCCAGGATCAAACTCTATAGTTCGATCTTGATTTTTCGCTCTTTCGAGCAACTCATAAACTGGAATTAACGTGATTTTCTTTGACGAATATCACATCTTTTTTCATTCATGAGCGTTTGTATGTCAGTTAAGACATAGTTCTAAAGAACTTGGCAATCGCCTTCAAACGCCCACACTTATCGGCTGTAAATTTTTAATGATCCGAAACAATTTTTACCTTGTTTCGCTTGCTTTGCTGTGATCAGCGAAGCCTTGAATTATGACACAGTTTTTAAGAACTTGTCAAACATTTTGAAAACTTTTTACTTTCTTCTAAATGCATCTCCGTGTTTAGCGAAGCCTTGAATTCTAGCATGGTTTTTGCCGGTTTGGCAATGCTCTGCAAATGGGACTGTTCTAGCGCCGATGTGTCGCCGTTCTTAAACGCGGTATCTATCTGAAGCGCCAGACAAGCGGTTCAGTAGTGCGGGGGCAATCGCAGTCAGCGGAAGCACCTCATCCGCCGCGCCATGAACGATAGCCTCACGCGGCATTCCAAACACAATGCAGCTTGCCTCATCCTGTACATAGTTATAACTACCTGCATCACGCATTTCCCTCATGGCCTTGGCGCCGTCGTTTCCCATTCCGGTCAACATGATGCCGAAAGCATTTCGCCCGACTACCGTGGCCGCAGATCGAAACAACACTTCAACGGAGGGCTTGTGCCGATTGACAGACTCACCATCCTCAACCACGCACAAGTAGTTCGCACCGCTTCTGTTGACACTGAATTGCTTGCCGCCGGGTGCTATATATGCATGTCCAGGCAAAATTCGTTCACCGTTTGTAGCCTCTTTCACCGTGATTTGGCAAAGTCCGTCAAGCCGCGCAGCGAAACTTGTGGTGAATCCAGATGGCATATGCTGCGTAATGACGATCCCCGGTGCATCGGCAGGCATCCGAATAAGCAACTCCTTGATAGCTTCGGTTCCCCCTGTAGATGCGCCTATGCAGATCAACTTCTCAGTGGAAACTCTGGTATTGGAAAGATTGATCGAACGATCAAGCACGCCTCCTTCAATACCCGATCCGGATCCGGCGGGCACAAAAACTGTGCGTTTTATGTGGGCTTTTGACGCTACACGCACTTTTTCAACGATTTGACTCGCTAAATCTTTGATGCCATCGACCAATCCAATACGCGGTTTGGCTACGAAGTCCACTGCGCCCAGCTCCAAAGCCCGCATCGTCACCTCCGCACCACGCTCAGTCAGAGTAGAAATCATTACAACCGGCATAGGGCGAAGGCGCATTAAACGTCCGAGGAATTCGATGCCATCCATTTTTGGCATCTCAATATCCAATGTAATCACATCCGGGTTGAGCTCCCGAATCATTTCTCGTGCGATTAGCGGATCATTGGCGGTGCCCACGCACTCCATATCTTGCTGACGGTTAATGATTTCCGTTAACAGGCTACGCACAAGCGCAGAGTCATCAACGACTAAGACTCGAATTTTTTTCAAACCACCACCTCAAAACAGGTCTACAGATCCGCCAGCGGTGGACTTCGCCACCGAGGCAGCATTACCGCGCCGCTCCTCAACCGCAAGCGTCTCTGGATGGGCGTGTGCCAGCCGCTTGACCAAGGCTTTGCCGGTTACGGGGAAAAAACACACTTTGCGGGGATGAATGTCTAAAACATCTTGCGATACAACAGGTATGCGTTCCGTCGCCAAGTAGTTCAAAACAAATTTTGTATTGCGTTCGCCAACATTCATGGTCGTAAATCCGGCCATAACTTGGGCACCACCAAAAATCTTTGCCTGCATTGTTTCTCGCCGTGCGCCCAACTTCAGCATCTCATTGATCAGCAGTTCCATCGCATACGACCCATATCGACCAGAACTTTCACCCTCATCTCCGTCGCCATCAGGGAGCATGAAGTGATTCATGCCTCCCACGCGCACTCGGCCGTCCCAAATACATGCTGCTATACACGAGCCTAGGACTGTCATAACGACAAGATCTTCGTTGGAGACGAAGTACTCGCCGGGTAAAACTTTTACAGCGTCGTACTGGAAATGGTGGTCAGCGTAAAAGAACGATGCCTCACCTGGTTTGCGCGATTGCGCTTTTAACTGATCAACCCGCGAGACACGGCCACTCGGAAGCACTTTCGTTGGCGGAGTCACAATGGCGGATCGGCCCGTCGACACGGCGCCCGGTGGTATGTTGTAGCTCATGGCCTAAAGACGCTCATAGACCGTCTTGCCTTTCAATACAAACAAATCCTTTGAGTCGCTAAAGTTCTCTGCATGCCCCACAAACAGCAGCCCCCCAGGTTTCATTGCGTGGTGAATACGCTCCAGCACACGTCGCTGGGTATTGGCATCGAAATAAATCATGACATTTCGACAAAAAACCACGTCAAATGGTTCGGAAAAAGGCCAATCGTCACGTATCAAATTCACAATCATGAATTCAATGCTTTGCCGCAGCTCTGGTTTCACGCGGGCCATGCCGTTGTTTGCGCCCTTGCCGCGCAAAAAGAAACGCTGCGCTCTCGCGGGATCCACTCCCTTTAACGCATCCAGCCGGTAGACTCCCTGTGCTGCCGTAGCCAATACCTTTGAATCGATATCGCTGGCCACCAAGGAAAAATTGGGCCGCGGCCCCAAACATTCGTGTGCCGTCATGGCGATAGAGTAAGGCTCTTCTCCAGTGGATGCTGCGCTGCACCAAACGTTACACGGACGTCCAGCAGGTAACGCTTTCAGATGGTTTGCGAAAATTTCGAAGTGATGTTGCTCACGAAAAAAAGAGGTTAAATTTGTCGTCAGCGCATTGACGAACTCTTGCCATTCCGAGCCATCTGAAGACTCCAACCAATTCAAATATTCGAAAAAACTTTTGTACCCCGTCTCACGCAACCTTCTCGAGAGTCGGCTGTACACCATTGCGTGCTTTCCGTCGTGCAGACTAATGCCAGCACGACGGTAAATGAGGCCCTGCACTTTATCGAAATCAGCGTTTGTCCATGCGAACTCGCGACCCTGCACACCATTGTCAGACAAAGCCATATCCATACGCACCCGACTACCGAAATCCGTCATTGATCGGAATCACGAGCGCATGGTCAGTCAGTTGCACCGACCAACCCCATGTCCGGTGCGGACATCAAGCGCTCAATGTCCAGAAGAATCAACATCCTGTCTCCAAGCGACGCAAGGCCGAAGACCGATCCACTGTCGATCACGCTTTCAATCTCCGGTGCCGCCTTCAGGCTATCTGGCGGCAACTCCATTACATCGCTGACTGAGTCAACCACGATGCCAACGATCCGGTTGCGTAAATTCAAAATAATCACGACCGTAAAAGAGTCGTACTCCGCTTTGGAGCAATTGAACTTCAAGCGCATGTCGACAATAGGAACGATGGTTCCCCGCAAGTTAACGACACCCTTAATGAAGTTCGGTGCATTCGCAACGCGTGTGGGCGGCTCATAGCCACGGATCTCCTGCACCTTCAAAATGTCAATGCCGTACTCTTCTTGGTCGAGCCGAAATGTCAAATATTCTCGCGCGCCCGTAGAAGCCAAGTCGTCGTGTTTTTCCATCATTCCCATACCGTACTCCTTCAGTGCCTAGAGCGACGTACGAGTGCGCCCGTATCCAGAATCAACGCAACTTTTCCATCACCAAGAATAGTGGCCCCAGAAACATTGGGCACTTTTTTGTAATTTGATTCAAGATTCTTCACTACAACCTGCTGCTGCCCCAACAGCTCATCGACCAACAAAACGACACGACTACCATCGGCCTCGACTACAACCATGATGTCGCTTGATTTTTCAGCGTTGTAACGCGGTACTTGGAACACTTTTTCGAGTTCGATCACGGGCATGAATTCATCGCGCACCTTGACAAGTTGCGAGCCCTGGCCCACAGTGCTGACCGCATCGGGCTTCACTTGGAACGACTCAACCACAGACGAAAGCGGCAAAATATAGACCTCATCGCCGACACCCACAGACATGCCGTCCATGATGGCGAGCGTGAGTGGCAACCGCACCGAAACTTTCATGCCGTAGCCCTCAGCCGAGTCGATTTCCACCGTCCCGTTCAACGCAGCGATGTTTCTCTTCACCACATCCATGCCCACACCGCGTCCAGACACATCGGTAACGACCTCCGCAGTCGAAAAGCCTGGCGCAAATATGAGCATCCAAACCTCACCGTCCGACATCTGGTCGGACACATCCAGCCCACGTTCTCGGGCCTTATTCAAAATCTTTTCTCTGGACAATCCTCGCCCATCGTCTCTAACCTCAATCACGATCGACCCACCTTGGTGCGACGCCGACAAGGTAATCGTTCCGGTTTCGGATTTTCCCGCTGCTAGACGGTCCGCAGGCATTTCGACACCGTGATCACAACTGTTGCGAACCAAGTGGGTTAACGGATCCGTTATTTTTTCAACTAACCCCTTGTCTAATTCGGTGGCCTCCCCCTGGGTCACGAATTCAACCTTCTTGCCCAACTTGCCAGCCAAATCACGCAACATGCGCGGAAATCGACTGAACACGATCGACATTGGAATCATCCGAATGGACATCACGGACTCTTGCAAATCACGCGTATTTCTATCCAAGTCCGCCAAGCCAGTCAGCAACTGTTGATAAACCGCCGGGTCCAAGGCCCGGCTATTCTGCGCCAGCATCGCTTGCGTGATGACCAACTCACCCACTAAGTTGATCAATTGATCGACCTTGCTGATTGCCACACGAATGGTCGCGGCTTCGGGCTGGGCTGCGGCATTACCTTGCGGCGATTTCGCAGCCACTTTTGCCACCGCTTTTACATCGCCGGCCACCGGTGGCGCACCAGGGGAGCCATCAAAAAATCCGTACCCCGGCAAGGGGGCCAACGGCGCACCAGGCGGAGGATCGTCTGCGTAACTCGCCCCAGGAGCCCCGGCGGCACCATCAAAAAAACCAAAGCCCAAATCTGGTGCCTCTATCGACTTGATGGCAATGTGCTCTCGGGAAACATGGAACGCAAACAAATCCAGCAAATCCTCATCTGTGGACGCAGTCTCCACCTCAAAAATTCGAGTGTCAGCACGCTCAGAGGGCAAGGTTTTAATATCACCCAGGCCAGGAATGTCTCTAAACAGCTCCCGAATGTCATCCGCCTGTTCAGGACGCTCTAGCGGGCCAACCCGAATTTCCAAGTTTCTAAGACCGGGGAGCTTTTGTTTGACTGGCACGGCAACCGGTGCATGCACGGCCGCTGCCGGGGCAGCCTGGCCACCACCGGACGCTAATGCTGTAATGCGTTGCACCAACGCAGCGGTAGAAGGCACCTCACCTTCATCCCCAGTTTGGTGACGCGCCAGCAATCCACGCGACGCATCGGCCGATTCCAGCAACACGTCCACCATCGCGGCTGTCGGTTGCAACTCGTGTCGGCGCAATCTGTCCAGCAAGGACTCCATCTTGTGCGTCAACTCCGCGACATCGCTAAACCCAAACGTGGCGGCCCCGCCTTTAACGGAATGGGCGCAGCGGAAGATTCCGTTGAGCTCCTCGTCATCCGCTGTTTCCAAATTGAGATTCAGGAGCATTTGCTCCATCAAATCTAGATTCTCACCAGCTTCTTCAAAAAAGATCTGATAAAACTGACTTAAGTCAATGTCGCCGCCCGGCCCACTTTCGTGATGCGTCTCTGCCATGTCACGCTCCTTATATTTTGAATGAGTCGCCGAACACGATCCACCTACTTCGCCGTATTAACGAATCACCTTTTTGATGACATCCAGCAGCCTCGTAGGGTCAAAGGGCTTTACCAACCATCCGGTCGCCCCTGCGGCACGTCCAGCCTGCTTCATCAAATCACTCGACTCCGTCGTCAGCATCAAAATAGGCGTCGTCTTGAATTGAGGGTGATCGCGCAATTTTCGTGTCAGACCCAATCCGTCAAGCCGTGGCATGTTCTGGTCAGTCAATACCAAGTCGAAGGACTGCAGCATTGCTTTTTCATATGCGTCCTGACCGTCCACTGCTTCGACAACCTGGTACCCAGCTCCCGTCAATGTGAAAGCAACCATTTTGCGCATTGATGGCGAATCATCAACAGCGAGAATTAAAGGCATTTAGAACTCCGTATCATTGAATATAAGGCTGCATTTATTGTCAAAAAAGTTCTATTGAACCTGCGTCCATCTCATCTTGAGTCACAGGATTGGGCCGTTCAGGCACTTCTTCAACAAAAGGAACCGCTTCGCCATCCTCAGACCCCATGGACTCTGAGGCCAGTCGGTAGGCACAACCCTGCAAAATTTTGGACGTATGGGCAATCAGTTGTGAGGCCATGTCCTGAAACTGCAATTCCGTTACCGCCGCGCGCAAAGTGCTGCGGACATTGTCAATATCTTTCGTTTGGATAAGCGAAGGATCGGCCAGACTGGCGCTGGCCGAGGTAAACCGCTCCATTAGGTTTTCCATGGCGTGTGCGAGCAAGCCATCAAGCCGCGTCAGATCATGGACAACTACCAGTATGGAGTCCTGCACTTCCGCGACGAGCATGACCGGCATCTGCACTGAAGGTGCAGCCGAAGTTGTCAAAGTGGACTCCATTGTCATGCGTGTCAAAAATTTATATTTTGGTCAACCAACTCACCTTGAACACTATTCTTTCGCGCTAGATTAGCAGGAAATTCAAGCCTTGTCGAAGAATCAACTGTGGGCATTTCCATCCACACTTTTGCTTATGGTTGCGAACCAAAGTCCCGACGGACCATAATTCCCGGATGATAGCTTTGAACGCGCTTCCAACAACTTTAGCCGGGCCCCTTCGCATCCTACACTTGGAAGACTCCCTACTAGACCATGCGTTGGTTCGGCGCGCATTGACACAGGCCAACATTCCATTCGAAATTCATCGCGTGGAGACCCTTTCCGGCTTTGTTCAAGCCATCGCAGATCAAGGCTTTCACATCGTTTTAGCAGACTATCGGCTACCCGGTTTCACAGCCATGGACGCGTGGGCCGCCATTCAAGCGACCGGACTGCGCTTGCCCTTCATCCTGCTGTCTGGCGCAATTGGGGAGGCCGCAGCAGTACAGGCGATCCAAATGGGTGTCAGTGACTATCTCCACAAAGATGCCTTGGGTACACTATGGCGGGTCATTCACCGCGCGCTAGACGTCTTTCAAGCCAAGGCAGCCGAAGAAAAAATGAACCACGCACTGATGCTCTCCGAACGGCGTCTCGGTGAGTTTGCCGGACATCTTCAGGACACCATCGAAAACGAGCGTGCATCGATCTCCCGCGAAATTCATGATGACATTGGCGGCTCGCTGGCTGCCGTCAAGCTCGATCTAGCATGGCTTTCCCGCCACACCCCCAGTGGCGATGCGCGCGAACATATCAACGCCGCCACCGATATGCTGCAACATGCACTCGGCGCAAGCCAGCGGATCATGATGAATTTACGTCCGTCTATTTTGGACCAAGGCCTGGTCCCCGCCTTGCAATGGTTAGTCAGTAGCTTCGAAAAACGTACGGGTATCCGCACTACGCTCAAGGCCCCGCATGGCGACGTTTCCTTAGACCGCGCCATCGAATTGACGGCCTACCGCACCACCCAAGAGGCACTGACCAATGTATCCAAGCACGCAAAATGCATGGATGTACGGATAGAAATGTCCAATTCCGAGGGTGTGCTCACCCTGGAGATTACGGACGACGGACAAGGCATCTCTGCCGCCGATCTTGAAAAGCCACGGTCTTTTGGCGTGCGCGGCCTACAAGAACGGGCCAAAAGTGCCGGCGGTTGGCTCGATATCAGCAGCGTTCCCGGCAAGGGCACATCCATTATTCTTTCGATCCCGCTGGCCGGGGGGCCCAAGATTCACGACGAGGAGCAGTTTCAGTGATACGCGTAGTTCTATGCGACGACCACGCCATGGTCAGAAGAGGCATACGCGACACGCTAGTCGAAGCCGTGGACATCCAGATTACCGGCGAATCCAGCAGCTATTCGGAAGTGCGCGAGGTACTGCGCAACGTGCCCTGCGATGTGCTGGTGTTGGACCTCAACTTGCCAGGACGTGGCGGCATGGAAGTGCTGGCCAGCTTGCGTGAAGCAGATTCACCGATCCGGGTATTGATCGTCTCGATGTTTGCCGAAGACCAGTACGCCATTCGCTGCCTGCGCGCCGGAGCGCATGGCTACCTTAACAAGGCTGGCGACCCGGCAGACTTGGTGACGGCGGTGCGCACCATTGCCCAGGGGCGCAAATTTGTCACCCCGGCCGTTTCTGAACTGCTGGTGGATAGCCTAGCTTTACCGGGTAGCGAAGCACTGCATTCCACGCTGTCCGAGCGGGAAATGCAAACGCTTTTGAAAATTGCCTCCGGCAAAAAACTCTCCGATATTGCGGCAGAACTGATGCTCAGCCCCAAAACTGTGAGTGTCTACCGGTCGCGGCTGCTGGAAAAACTCAAGCTCGCCAACAACGCAGAACTTACGGTGTACGCCATTCGCAATGAATTGGTGTGACCTTGGCTAGCCAAAAATATCGATCACCCGCCCCATGAGTGACAAGAAGGGCTGGTCCAACATCGGCAAGGTATAGGCGATGCCGATCAAACCCACGACCAAGGTAATGGGGAACCCCACCGCAAAAATATTCATTTGCGGTGCAACCCGCGATATCACTCCCAACGCCAGATTGACAAACATCAGCATGCCGATCATGGGCATTGCCATCCACAGGGCACTGGCAAACAGGTCTGTGCCCAGCTGGTAAAGCTTCATTTGTGCCAACGCTTGCAAAAAGTTTTGATCAATAGGAAACGCCTGGAAGCTTTTGTTGACGGCCATAAGCACCATCAAATGTCCATTCATCACCACAAACAACAAGGACGTTATTTGCCCGAAGAAACTGGCAACAGCACTGGACTGCGAATTGAGTGAGGGGTCAAAAAAAGACGCGAAATTCAGTCCCATCTGAAACCCCACCACCTCGCCAGCCAACTCTACTGCGGCAAACACTACGCGCACCGCGAACCCCAGCGCCAGTCCTATGCCCACTTGCTGCACGATCACACCCAGTACCGCCGCATCATTCAACCCGATCACCGGCACCAGCGGCAAGCTTTCTTGGGACGCGAATGCCACCAAAAAGGCTAACGCAATGCGGGCGCGCACCGGAAACGCGCGAGACGAAAAGACCGGAGCGGACGTAAACACCGCCAGCACCCGCAGGAACGGCCACAGAATGGGTGACACCCATGCCATCAACTGCACCTCGGTAAAAGTCAGCACAGAAGCGCTCGCGTTCTAAACGACGGAGCCTGGAATGGCCTCGATCGTACGGCGGATGTACTCCACCAGCATGGTCAGCATCCAGGGGCCTGCAATGGCAAACACCGCAATGACAGCGATCAGCTTGGGAACGAAGGCCAACGTGGCCTCATGGATTTGCGTAACCGCCTGAAACAGGCTGACCAGCAAGCCGACAACCAGTGCTACACCAAGCACAGGGGCTGACACCATCAGCAACATCAGCAAGGCCTCCTGGCCCATCGTCAATACCATTTGTGAATTCACGGTGGAGCCCTAATTCACAAAACTGGCGGCAAGCGAGCCCACCAACAGGTTCCAGCCATCTGCCAGCACAAACAACATGAGCTTGAAGGGCAAGGCCACCAGCACGGGCGACAGCATCATCATGCCCAAAGACATCAAGACACTGGCAACCACAATGTCGATCACCAGAAAAGGGATGAAGATCATGAAGCCGATCTGGAACGCCGATTTGAGTTCACTAATCACAAAAGACGGCACCAAAACCCGCAGAGGTGCCGTGTCTGCTTTGACATCGGCCGGGAGCTTGGCCAGCTTGGCAAACAGGGCAAAGTCCGACTGGCGCGTCTGCTTGACCATAAAGTTGCGCACCGGGGCTTCCGCTTTGTCCAGCGCCACTTCAAACGAAATTTTGTTGCTGGTGTAGGGCAGGTAGGCATCGGCATAGACCTTGTCCAACGTCGGCCCCATCACGAAGAACGTGAGGAAGAGTGACAACCCCACCACGACCTGATTGGGCGGTGCAGACTGCGTACCCAAAGCCTGTCGTAGCAACGACAGCACGATCACAATGCGCGTAAACCCCGTCATCATCAACAACACCGCAGGCAGAAAAGACAGGGCCGTGAAGAACAGCAGGGTTTGAATGGGCACCGAGTAGCTTGTCGCAGACCCGCCTGACCCCACCAGCAAAGGCAGTTGCCCAGGCGTTTGCGCCCACGCAGCAGCGCCCAGCGTCAGCAGGAGAATGGTTAAACCGATTCGACCAACCATGAAGGTCCGATGTGTTGTTGTCACCCCAATATCCTCAAGACACACTGACACTTGCACTGGATGACCCTACCAGGGCCGTGTGCAAACAGGTGATGGACTGTGCCGTCACGCCCAAGGTCAACCGGACGCGTTCGCCATCTGGCCCAACTTCTACCGTCACAACCCTCTGGTGCGGACCCACTGCGACCGCAGACACCACGATTGCCTGATGGGCCCCGGTGAGCTGCCCCAGGGCATTGCGCTGCTTGAGCCATTTCACCGCCCAAGGCAGACAGGCCAACAAACCCAGAAAAACACCCACCGAAAGCAGTGACTGCGTCATTGCACCTCACCCATTTTTACTAACGCGGCGCAAGCGCTCGGAAGGCGTGACCACGTCGGTCAGGCGAATGCCAAATTTGTCATTCACCACCACCACCTCGCCCTGGGCAATCAGGTAGCCGTTAACCAACACGTCCATGGGCTCGCCGGCCAGCGCGTCGAGCTCCACCACAGAGCCCTGGCCCAATTGCAGAATGTGTTTGATAGGCACCTTGGTGCGGCCCAACTCCACGGACAACTGCACCGGAATATCCAGCACCATGTTGATGTCGCTCATGGGCCCGTCCCCTGCGGCACCCGAGGAAAACGGCCTGGGCGCCTCGCCCGACAGCACGCCACCAGGGGTGTCGCCACCATCGGTGGCTTTTTGCTCCATCAGGGCCTCGGCCCAGTCCGCCATACCGTCGTCTGCAGCGGCTTCGTCAGGTTTGTCTTCAGATGCCATTTTTTTCTCCTAACCAATTTTGGTCATTGCCACGCAGCGCTTTGTCGATGCGTATGGCGTATTTGGCATTGTGAGTGCCGTAATGGCACTCGAATATAGGCACGCCGTCGATGGCAGCCTGGATTTTCGGTGCGCGTTCTAGTTCAATGAAGTCACCCTTTTTCATCGCCATGAGCTGCTCTACCGTGGCATTGGCCCGTGCCAATTCGGCCACCAAAGTGACCTCCGCCGCCTGAATTTCCCGAGTCAAAACATTGACCCAACGGCGGTCCACTTCCATGGAATCGCCCTGGGTGGACGAATACAACACGTCGCGAATAGGCTCCAGGGTGGAATACGGAAAGCAAAAATGAATCGCCCCGGCAATGTCCCCGATTTCCAGATGAAAAGAGGTTGAGATCACGATCTCGCTGGGCGTCGCAACGTTGGCAAACTGCGGCTGCATTTCTGAGCGTTGGTATTCCAGCTCCAGCGGGTAAATGCCTTTCCACGCTTTTTTGTACTCTTCGGTAATCACTTCGACCATGCGGTTGATCACACGCTGTTCAGTGGCGGAAAAATCACGCCCTTCGATTCGTGTCGGAAACTTGCCAATGCCGCCGAACAAGGTGTCAATCACCCCGAATACCAGAGCGGGTTCGCACACAATCAGGCCGCTGCCGCGCAGTGGGCGAATCGCCACAATATTGAAATTGGTAGGCACCGCCAATTCACGCAAAAAAGCGCTGTAGCGTTGCACCGCCACGGGGCCGACCGAAATTTCGGGGCTGCGCCGGATGAAATTGAACAAACCCACCCGCAGATTGCGTGCAAACCGTTCATTCACAATTTCCATGGTGGGCATGCGCCCACGCACAATTCTTTCTTGGCTGGAGATGTTGTAAGTGCGTACCTCGCCCTGCTCCGCCGCCACCTCGACCGAAGTCTGGCTCTCGCCGGTGACGCCTTCTAGGAGGGCGTCAACTTCTTCCTGGGAAAGAAACGACTCACTCATGACACGGTTCCTGCAACACGCTTACTGAACAATAAAGCTGGAAAACAGCACGCCAACCACGGGATACTCCGCATGGGCCGCTTTTTTCTTCGCAGGTTTCTTTTTGGTAGAAGCTTCGTCCACATGCTCTTCCTCTTCACCACCGCCAAACGGGATCGAGGCCTCCCGCAAAATGTCTTTGGCCAGTTTTTCCTTGCCTTCTTGCTTGAGTAGTTCTTCGGCGGTGCGCTGAGAAATGAGCATCAGAATGCCGCTGCGAATCGTCGGCAAATAGGCCTTGACGCTGTCTGAGGCATGCGCATCCAGCACCTCCAGCGTGATACCGATCTGCGCCACACGCTCGCCACCGGGGTCTGCCAGGTTGACCACCATATTGTCCAGCGGCAAATAGGCGGGTGGGGTTTTGTGAGCGTCTTTTGCCGACGCCTTGGCGGGCGCAGCATCTCCGCCCTCTTCTTCTGCAGCGGCAGCAGCGCGCTGCTTACTGATGTAGAAATACGCACCACCACCGCCCAATGCCAATACAAGCACAGCGCCCACGATGATGATGAGCATTTTTTTGCTCTTGGGTTTGGGTTTTTCCCCTTCGGCTGCTGCGGCTGGTTTATCTGACACGGTGTTTCCTCAGGGTCTTGGTGATTGCATTATTGGCGGTCTTGGCCGCATCTAAGCGGCAAAAACCACCGGTAATCAGGGGTTTGACTTCGATATTGACACATTTCAGCGCCACTACACAAAAAGATCCAAGGTGCGACCCGTCGCCCCTGCCATTGGCATTCTTCGGGCGTCTGCGGCAGCCACCGTGATGGGCACGATACCGGCCTGTCGGTTGCCCTGGCGTTGCTTGCGGTCCTCACCACCCGCATCGCCCCCGCCGGAGGTGCCCACCGAGACGCCGGAGAGCACCAAGCCTTCGCTCTGCAGCAGGTCCTTCAGGTGCATCGCGGCACCCTCCAGCATAGTGCGGGCCTGCAATTCATCGGTCCGAAAGGTCACGTGCGCCTCATTGCCATTCATGCTGATGCTCACCTCTACCGCGTGCTTGCCCAGACCATCGAGTTTGAGCTCTGCATTCTGAATGTCCTGCGAAATCCAGTAGGTCACCTGTTGTGCCACCTGCATGTCGGGCGACACGCCACCGGCGTCTTGCACCGCAGCGCTGGCATAACTGGTGACGCCCAAGGGGGTGAACTGCGCTGCAACCACGCCCTCGGTGTCGCGCTCGCGGGTGTACATGCGTTCAACCGTGGGCTTTTCTGACGAGACGGACGCGGCAGCCGTCAAAACGGTTGTGCTGACCACCTCGGTACCGCTCTGGACGGCCTTCATGGCGTCCAGGCTGGCCAAAAATTGCACATCTTGCGCCTTCATACTCCCTTGCGAACTGCCCGTTGCCTGGCTGTCTGGCGCAGCGGCAGCCGCCTTGCTGGTAGCCAGTGCCCGGTCATTTGCATGCCCCAACCAGCTCGTCTGCAAGGCACCGGTGCTCTGGACGGACGCATCTGCAGCGTCTGCCAATTCACCGCCAGCGGCGAGCATTCCCTTCACACCGCGCAAGGTCTTGCCCCCGCCACTGCCGCTATCACCGGTCAAAGCGCTTTGGTCGTCCGTGGCGGCACCATCCACCATGCCCACGGGCTGCTGAAGTGGTGCAATCAACAGAGAACTTGCTATGTTTTCGATAGCTGCTTGCGCATTATCCACGGGGGCTAGAGGCTTATTCCTCTCTAAATCTTGGCCTGCAGGCGGCGACTGGGCATCGCCAGGCGCATCCACCGCAGACAGCGCGGCCATAAAGCCGCCACCCGATGGTGCCTCTGCGCCGCCCTGCGCATGGGGCTTGCGCCCCCGCGCATCCGACGCTACGTGGGCCGTTGGCTTGGCGGAAGGGGCGCTAGCTTCTAGGGTCATCGTGTTCTCCATGCATCAGGGCCACCCTGACATGCAAATGCCGCAGGGCCGCAAATTCGTCGGTCTCGCGCTGCTCAGCGCGTTTTTTCCGCAGCTGCACCACCGCCTGGCGGTTTTGCAGCACCTGGTTGAGCCCCGAAAGCCGAAACTCCGCCTGCAGCAAAGCCTGGTGTGCTGTGGTCACCTGGGTGGTGAGCTTGTCAATCACGCCGGTCTGCATGCCAATGGCCTCTTGCAGCCGCCCGGTGAACTGCACATGGTGGCGCAGTATTTCCGGGGCAATGGCCGTGTTGCTGGTGCCCATCCAGCGGGCGTCGGTGTCGCTAGCGTAGTTTTCCAGGCTGGCCATCTGGTCCTTCGCAAAAGACAGATTGCGCAATTCCTGGGCATGCGTTTTGGCCAAGCTATCCCGTTGGCGGGCAGCCAACTCCAGAGCGAGACGAATGCTTTTGTGCTCAGGCATGGCGTTGCATTGCCATTCCCATGGCGCCCTGTATGTCGGCTATCGGTGCCGCTTCAAACATGTCTTGCTGTAAAAAATGGCTCATGCCATCGTGCAAGGTGATCGCTTCGTCCAGACCGGGGTCTGAACCGTGCGCATAAGCACCAATTTGCACCAGATCACGGCCACGCGCATATTTGGAAAGGACCGAGCGAAACCGCCGTGCCAACTCAAAATGCTCCCGGCTCACCACGTTGTGCATCACCCGCGAGGCAGATTGTTCAATGTCAATCGCCGGGTAGTGGCCCGACTCCGCCAACGCACGGGACAACACAATATGCCCGTCCAGAATGGCGCGCGCCGCATCAGCAATCGGGTCCTGCTGGTCATCCCCTTCCGAGAGCACAGTGTAAAAGGCGGTAATCGACCCCACCCCATTCAAGCCATTGCCACTGCGCTCCACCAATTGCGGCATCTTGGCAAAGCACGACGGTGGGTAGCCCTTGGTGGCAGGCGGCTCACCAATGGCGAGTGCAATCTCGCGCTGCGCCATGGCGTAGCGGGTGAGCGAGTCCATCAGCAGCAACACGTGCTTGCCCTGGTCTCTAAAACTCTCGGCAATGGCCGTGGCGTAGGACGCGCCCTGCATGCGCAGCAAGGGCGGCGCGTCTGCAGGCGCAGCCACCACCACTGAGCGGGCACGGCCCTCGTCGCCCAAAATATCTTCGATGAACTCTTTCACCTCGCGGCCCCGTTCACCGATCAGGCCCACGACGATGACGTCAGCCTGCGTGTAGCGGGCCATCATGCCCAGCAACACGCTTTTGCCCACACCCGAACCCGCAAACAGGCCAATACGCTGGCCGCGCCCCACGGTGAGCAGCGCGTTGATGGCGCGCACACCCGTGTCCAGCACTTCACGCACAGGCGCGCGGTCCATGGCGTTGATGGGCTTGCGGTCCAGCGGGCGCGATACCACGTCCAGAATCGGCCCCTTGCGGTCCATGGGGTTGCCCTGCGAGTCCACTACCCGTCCCAACAAACCATCGCCCAAGGGCAACCGCAGCATGCCGACATCGGCCAAAGACCGGTCGGGTAACGGTTCGCACAGGCGCGGCACGGGCACATAGGCGGCAGCGGGCGCAACACCGGCACCGCTGGACAGGCCATGCACGTCACCCGCTGGCATCAAGTACGCGCGGTCGTTGTTGAAGCCCACCACTTCGGCCAGCACCGGCGGGCGCCCACGGGTGGTCACCACGCACTGCGAGCCCACCGGCACGCGGATGCCGTTAGCCTCCAGCACCAGCCCTGCCAGGCGGGTCAGGGTGCCGCGCACCTCCAGGCTGGAGTCTTGCAACACCTGCGCGCGCGAACGGGCAAAAAAATCGTCCCACACGGACGGGGCCAGGTCAGTGGACGTCATCAGCAACCTCCCAGCGCGACTCCAGCCCTAGGCTGGCTACGGCACGCTGCCAGCGCTTTTCTACGGAGCCATCAACCACCGTGCCCGCGGCCTCGACCAGACAACCGCCACGGGTCATGCCCGCATCCGGCAACAAGGTGAGTGACAGGTTGACAAACTCCTGGCGCAGCACATCGCCAAACACTTCAATATCCAGCGGGTTTAAGCGCACCACGGCCGCCTTGCAATCGGAGGCCAGCATCGCCAACGCTTCGCGAATGACGGGCTGCAAGGCATTGGGGTTGGTAGACAACTCGTGGCGCAGCACCTGGCGGGCCAGCTCGCAGGCCAACTCCAGCACGCCCTTGGCCATGACCTGTTGCGACTCGTGCAACTGGATTTGCACGGCCCCAAACAACTGCGCCAGCTTGTCTGCCGCTTGTGCACCCTGGGTGGCAATAAATTCGGTGATCTGGCGCTGCCCTTCCAGGGTGGCCTGGGCATGGCCCTGGGCGTAGCCCTGCGCATAACCGTCAGAAAACCCGGCCTGTCGCACCACGTCGTCTTTCGTGCGCTCATGCTCTTCTGCCTGTGCTTTGACCTTGGCCGCAAAACGCAGCGAGGATTGGTCGACGGCACCGAAATTCCAGTCGGTCACGGCACCCAGTTGCTCGCCAGGGATAAATTTGGCTTGGGCTCGGGACATCAGACCATGGCGTCGTCGCCACCTCCGCCGCCAATCACAATCGTGCCTTCGTCCGCCAGACGGCGCACCGTCTTGAGAATTTCTTTCTGCTGCGCTTCCACTTCGGACAGACGCATGGGTCCACGCGACTCCAGGTCTTCCTTGAGCGTGGCCGCCGCACGTGACGACATATTGGCCAAAATTTTGTCTTTGAGCTCGGGTTGTGCGCCTTTGAGCGCCACGATGAGCACGTCGCTGGATATTTCTTTGAGCACCATTTGGATGGACTTGTCGTCGAGCTTGAGCACGTCATCAAACACGAACATCTTGTCCATAATCTTCTGGGCCAGATCGGCGTCATGGCTGCGGATCGACTCGATCACCGTGCCTTCAATGGCCGTGCCCATCAGGTTGATCATCTCGGCGGCCGTCTTCACGCCACCCAGCGAGGCCTTGCGAACCTTGTCGCCACCAGCCAGCACCTTGAACAACACCTCGTTGAGGTCTTTCAGCGCCGTGGGCTGAATGCCTTCCATCGTGGCTACGCGCAGCATGACTTCGTTGCGCTGGCGCTCGTTCAGGTTTTTCAGCACATCGGCGGCCTGGTCGTACTCCAGGTGCACCAGGATGGCCGCCACGATTTGGGGGTGTTCGTTGCGCAGCAGCTCAGCCACCGAGAGCGGGTCCATCCACTTCAGGCTCTCAATGCCCGAAACGTCGCCACCCTGCAAAATGCGGTCAATCAGCAGCGCGGCTTTGTCGTCACCCAGGGCCAGCTTCAAGACCGAGCGCACGTAGTCGCCCGAATTGGAGACCAGCAAGCTCTGCGACGCCGCAATGCCGGTGAACTTGTCCACCACTTCGTCGACCTTTTCACGGGTGATTTGCGATGTTTTGGCGATTGCCTCGCCCAGCTTCTGCACCTCTTTAGGTGACAGGTGCTTGAACACTTCCGAGGCCTCTGCTTCACCCAGAGACATCATCAGAATTGCAGCGTTTTGGAGTCCGTCGTCGTTTGACATGGTGGTATTGTGCGCCGCCCTTAGGCTGGCGCTTCTCCGTTGATCCACGCTTTAACAATATTGGCTACAGCGGCCGGGTTGTCACGGGTCAGCTTGCGGGCGTCTTCCAAGCGCAGCTCAGAGCTGGTCTGTTGTGGCGGCTCATTGGCAGTATGTGAGGAGCCAATCTGTGGTCGGTCGGGTTGGTCGTTTTCCATCGCGTCGAGCTGGTTGCCGCGCTCTGCAGCCGCCTCGCTTGCCGCTTGTTGCGCCTGGGCCATAGACTTCATGGCAGGCTTGATCACGCCCAACAGCACCAGGGCAGCCAAGGCCAGCGTGCCCAACGGCCAGGCAAAGCTGCGGGCCAGGTCAACCACCTCGGGTTGACGCCAAACGGGTATGTCGATCACTTCATTCTTGAGCGGCGCAAACGCGGCGTTCAAGAGGTTGACGGAGTCGCCACGGTCTTTGTTAAAGCCCACGGTCTCACGCACCAGCGCGGTCATCTTTTCGATTTGGGCCTCGGTCAACGGCACGCTGGTGGTCTTGCCCTTGTCGTCAGTGGTGTTCTGGTTGTTGACCACCACGGCGGCGTTGATGCGCTTGACCATGCCGGTCGCACCCTTGACCACACGCACCGTCTTGTCCACCTCGTAGTTGATGATGGATTCGCGTTTGGAGCCACTATTGGCGCCACCCGCGCCCGCTTGGCCATTGGCAGCAAGCGCTTGCGGTTGGCCGTTGATGGGCGCGCTGGGTTGGGCGGGCGGCTGGTTGGAGGTAGCACCAGGCACGCCTGTGGGGGCAGCACCTGCAGCGCCATTGCTGCTTTCCACCAACTGCTGACTGCGCACCGCGCCAGTATCGGGCGTCTGGTTGGGTTTGTGTGACTCCGTGGTGGACTCGGTTTGAGAAAAATCCAACTCGGCAGTCACCTGCGCCTTGACATTGTTTTTGCCCACAATGGGCTCCAGCATGTCCAGAATCCGACGGCTGTAGAGCTGCTCGATCTGCTGCACCGCCTGCAATTGCTCGGCGTCCACGCCCAGGCCATTGCCCGAACCGTCAGCGGGCGTAGACAGCAGCTTGCCGGTGTCATCCAACACGCTAACGGCACTGGCGCTCAACTCCGGCACGCTGGAGGCCACCAGGTGAATAATGCCGGCCAGCTGCGTCTTGTCCAGGCTGCGCCCGGGGTGCAGACTCAGCAACACTGAAGCCGAGGGTTTTTGCTGCTCACGGAAAAACCCATTCTGGTTAGGCAGTGCCAGGTGCACGCGGGCACTGGCCACCGACGACAGCGCCTGGATGGAGCGGGTCAATTCCCCCTCCAGCCCGCGTTGAAAGGTCAAGCGCTCCTGAAACTGGGTCATGCCAAAGCGGTTGGACTCCATCATCTCAAAGCCATTGACCGAGCCCTTGGGCAAGCCCAAGGAGGCTAGCTTCAGGCGCACATCGTGGACGCGATCAGCGGGCACCAGAATGGCACCGCCACCCTCGGTGTATTTGTAGGGCACATTCAAAGTGCTCAACTGGGCGATGACGGCTCCACCGTCTTTGTCGGCCAGATTGGAGTAGAGCACCCGCCATTCGGCCTGGCGGCCCATGACTAGCCCAATCACGCCAATGGCCACAAACAGCACCACTCCCAGCGCCAATCGCAAGCGCTGGCCTTGGTCCAGCCCGGCCAGACGCTGGGCGACGTTGGGGTTTAAGGGAATAGCAGCAACTGCAGGCATCTTGGCTTCCGGTGCTGTGGGGCGCGGACCGCCTCACGAATGGATCTGATTATTCGACCCACCTCCAAAAACATTAGGTTGAAAAGCACCGGATTTACCCACCAATTGAAAATAATGCCCACCTCTGCGCGGACCTAGTATTACCCCCAATCAAGTTTTCCCGGGAACCGACATGGACCTCAAACTCAGCCCTATCAACATGCCCGCCACGGTTCGCCCTGGCGCGGGCGTGCGCCCCGGCGGTTCTGCGGTCGGATCCACCGGCATGCAGGATGTAGGCGGTGGCTTTTCTGGCGCACTCAAAAGCGCACTGAACTCGGTCAGTGCCACCCAAAATGAGTCCACTCGTCTGCAACAGGAAGTGCAGATGGAGAACCCCAAAGTCAGCCTGGAAGAAACCATGGTCGCCATCCAGAAGGCGCAGATCGGGTTTACCGCAACGCTGCATGTGAGAAACCGGATGGTTCAGGCTTACACTGACATTATGAATATGCAGGTGTAGCAGCGTTATGGACGAAAACCAGTCGCCAGCCCTCGTAAAACATGCATGGGAAGCTATCAAAACAATAGCGAACTCGAAAACATGAAAGTAGACCCGCGATGAAGGCAGTCATTCTTGTAGGCGGTTTGGGGACGCGTGTATCCGAGGAAACTGACACCAAGCCCATGATCGAGATTGGCGGCAAGCCCATCCTGTGGCACATCATGAAGATGTATTCGACCCATGGGGTAACTATTGGCAATCCTTCCTATCCAATTTCACAAGCCTTTGAGTCGCTGGCCGAGGGATTTTAGATGATTGTCGTGAACATCATGGGGGGCTTGGGCAATCAGATTGCCCAGTACCTCTATGGCCGTTGTTGCGCCGACCAATTGGGCATGGAACTGAAGCTCGATCTGCGGGCTTACCGTACCTACAAGCTGCATGCTTACGGGCTAGAAAAATTCAGCATCCGCGCCGAAGCCGCAACCGATGCGGAGATCGCCGCGGCGCAGGCCACGGGTGTGGTGCGAGAGCGAGCTCTGATGTTCGATCCGGAATTGGCTGCACAGGTACGCGATGGCGTCTACCTGGACGGTTACTGGGGTGATTACCGCTACACGCTACCGCGCCTTGCGCAATTGCAAGCCGAATTTCAACCGACGCAGGCACTGTATCCAGATAACTTAATGCTGCTCGCACAAATAGAGCAGACCGAGTCGGTCTCGCTACACATACGCCGTGGCGACTATGTCACCAACCCAAACTGCGTGGTGCTGCCGCTGGCCTACTACGAGGACGCGCTGGCTGAGATCACGGCGCGCGTACCGGGCGCGCATATCTACATATTTTCCGATGACATGCCGTGGGCCGAAGCCAACCTACACCCGGCCTGCGCGCATACCTACGTACACGGCAACGATGCCAGCCGCAATCTGGACGACTTCCAACTGATGCGCAGTTGCAAGCACCATATCGTGGCCAACAGCACGTTCTCGGGTTGGGCCGCGATGCTGGATGGTAAAGCTGGCGTCGTGATCACGCCACAGCAGTATTTCGCGCCGCTGGATCCGTATTTGCTATCCACTTTTGGTCGCATCGACCAGCCGATCTGGCCGCCACACTGGCTCAGCATGCCGATACGCCTGACCAGCGCGCCTCTGCGCCTGCCGAACAATATTGCCGGGGGCTATAGCACTGGCAAACCCATTGTCATCGGCGTCTGGAACTATTACGAAGAGTTGACCACCGACGGCTTCATCTTCAAGAACAGCAACGCGTCGATTGGCCACGACCTGCTCAAACCCTGGTGCGATCTGTACACCTATGGCCAGGCCAACGGCATGCATTTCGTCACTGTGGACCAACTGACTTCGTTGGACGAGCTAGACGCCATCCTGTTCCAGGACCGACCACGGCCGAGCCTCGTGGTCGAGCAGCTGCTGGCACTGAACATACCGAAGTACCTGTGCATCTTCGAGACCGAAGTCATCAAATCCGACAACTGGGAGCTGACGTTTCACCAGCGCATGGACCGCATCCTGACCTGGAGCGACGCACATGTAGACCAACGCCGTTACACCAAGATCAATTTCGCCATCGACCCCGAGTCGCCATTTGATTTCGACGTGCTAAAGACCGCTTTTCACCAACGCAAGCTGTGTACGCTGATCGCCGGAGCGAAATCATCCAGCCACCCCAATGAGCTGTATTCGGCGCGGCTGCGCAGCATTGATTGGCTGCAACGCCACGCGCCGCAGGACTTTGATTTTTACGGCATAGGCTGGAACACTCAGGCATTCCCCACCTACCGTGGCCCGGTCCGCGACAAGCTGTCGGTGTTGGCCCGCTATCGTTTCGCCATCTGCTACGAGAACGCTGGCAATTACCCGGGCTACATCACCGAAAAAATCCTCGACTGCTTTCGCGCCGGCGTAGTACCGGTGTACCAGGGTGCACCCAACATCACACAGTGGATTCCGGAAAATTGTTTTATTGAGCGCAACGCCTTTGACTCCGAAGAGGCGTTATTGCACCATTTGGCGAGCATGGATGCTGCAACCCACGGCGGGTATATGGACCGGATCCAAGCGCTACTGGCGTCGCTGCAGATGTACCCGTTCACCATCGAGTGCTTCGTCACCACGGTCACCGGGTTGATCGCCAAGGACGTGAAAACACAGCGCAGTGATTGCAGTGATGTGACAGTGGTGATACCTGCCTACAACTACGGCCGTTTCCTTGGTCAGGCGATTGCCAGCGCGCTGAACCAGCAGAATGCTGGCCGGGTGGAGGTGCTGGTGTTTGACAATGCCTCCACCGACCAGACCGCGACCGTTGCCGCCCAGTTCGCCGGTGATTCCCGTTTTCGCTATATGCGCAACCTGCGCAATATTGGCGCGCCGTGCAACTGGGCCAATGCCTTGCAAACCGCGTCAGGGCGCTACCTAGCAGTCCTGTCGGCTGACGATTTTTTCCAGCCGAGTCATTTGCAGAAGATGGTTAGCACGATGGATGCCAATCCACAGATCTCGCTGACCTACTGCCCCTGCATTTGGGTGGATGAGACCGGAGCACCACTGTATGTCGCCAACTCTGGCGGCCACACGGCGCAGGACTATTTGGGTGGGCGCAACGAGGTCGCCGATCTGCTGGCCTACGACTGCTACATCACTCCGTCGGCTGCACTGGTGCGCCGCGCGGTATTGGAGCAAGTCGGCACACTGGATCTAGCCTTGAAGGGCGCCGTGGACTGGGACCTGTGGATACGCCTGGCAGAGAAAGCACCCGACTTTGCTTTTTTCAAAGAGGCCAGTGTTTGCTATCGCACGCATGGCGCACAAGACACCTTGCGCTTGCACGGGAACGCCGGGTTGTTGAAAGACCACATTAAGATATTGCAACACGTTATCGCACGCGGCAGCCTACCGCTGCTATTGGGCCGAGTCACTGAAATCATCACATTGCTGCGCACCAAGTTCAACACCTTTGCACCCGACAAGGTTGCCTATTTGCGTCCACAAATGGAAGCCCTGGAAGCGCAATTGCTAGAGCAACGAGGCTTCACACAGATCGGGGGCGAGCTGCAAGGCGCCGAAGCTAGCTTCATCGGGGCGCTACGGGGCACATTGGAAATCGTCGATTTGTTCAATGCGGCTGAGCAGCTGACCGTTGCAGGGCGTCATGATTTGGCCGCAGCGCTGTACCGGTTGTGGCTGGCTCAGTCCAATTCGCCGCTGCGCTATGCTGCAGCTTTCAACCTAGGCACGGTGCTGGAAAAAATGGGCAACTCGGACGAAGCGATTGCGGTGTACCGGCTATCCACCCAACTGCAACCTCAGTTCGACGTAGCGCAAAACCGGTTGCAGCAGTTGCTGGACGCTTCAATCAAATAACATCGTCTATCTGCAGTAGACCAGGCGGTAACTGAACGCCCAGGCTGGCCAACATAGCCTCGCGCGCTTGCGCCAGGTGGCTAGCCGGAAAACGCGCATAAATGGACAAAAAATCTAGCCAAAATAATTTTCGCCGCCGTGCCTCGGTTGAGGTAGTCTGATTCTCAGTCTTGTCGATCGCGACCACGCTGGCCGCCACGTGCGCCATGCCGCCGGTGACAATATTGGACAGCAGAAAATCCCAGTCTTCGTGGCTGCGCATGCGGGTATCGAAATTGCGCTGCACCGTGTCCCGGGCGATCACAAACGAGCCCACGGGAATCTGATTGCAGACCAGCAGCGTGTCCCAATCGACCTGGGCCAGCGAGACTTCGGTACGCGCTGTACTGTTGAACGCTTGATAGTCGCCAAATACCACTGCTTTACCGGCATTGGCAGCTTTTGCAAGCAGGCGGTCCAACCCACCGGCAAGGAAAAAGTCGTCGTCATCGAGAAAAGCAATCCATTGCCCACGTGCCAATTCCAGGGCTATGTTGCGGCTAAAGGACTGGCCCCGGTTAACCCCGGCTTTGTGGACATAACGGCAGCCGAATTGTTTGGCTGCGTCAAAACCGCTGCCCTCGGGGCAATCATCGACTACGATGACTTCGTGGCTGGCGCTGACCGCCCCGGACACACTATCTAGCGCGCGCTGCAATTTTTCAACACGTCGGTAGGTCGGAACCAAGATCGACAGCGTGGGCTGCATGTTCAGTTGGATCCGGAGAATTTTTCACGCATTTTACGAAACGCTTCCATGTACTGAGGAAAGCCAGTGTCACGAAACGCCATTTTGAGCGCGTCGTTGATATAGGTGTCTTCGGGTGTCTGGCGGAACTTGGCCGTCGACCAACCGAAGCCGAACGGATTGGCCACAGCCACTTTGAATTCAGGGTGCAAATACAGCAGCAGTGATGCCAGCCGCTCGGACAAAAACACTTTGCGGTTGGCGTTGCTAGCATAGGTGGTATTGAAATTCAACTGCGCCTGCAATGGGTGGCTGGCGTCTTCCGCAACTGCAAACAAGGCCTCTGTCAGCACAAACCATTGGCGCCAGAAGACCGGGCGGGCCACAAAGTAGTTCGAATACACAATCTGGCGCGAATCCATCACAACATTGCCCAACGGCACATCAATGCCTTGTGAGTGCAAGAACAGAGCAGCGGCTTCTATAAAGCCTGGATCAAACACTTCTGCCTGTTCAAACACATTCAGAAAATTGGCACCCATGTCCGGTTGCGGTGAAAAAAGTGCCACATCGACAGGGCTTTTACCGCTGGCGGTCTTTATGAATGCACACACATCATCGTGTGACAACTGCGTCTTATTGGTGAATTTTGGTGAGAAGAATCCGTAGAAATCACTTTCTTCAAGTGACTCATTCAACAAGAATTTGCGGATCGGCCAGTATTCATACCAATCAGGCCGCGCGTTGTCCATATTGTCCAGCACCAGAAACCCACTCGCTTTTACCGCAGCCAGGCTAGCCTCGTCGTAGGCAATTTGATAAAGATGAATGTTATCGGCCATATCGTCAAGGCTCCCTAACCGCTTCATCCATGCCCTTGGTTATAGGCCAGGTGATGTAAGACAACACCGATCGTTTACCAACCACAATTTCGGCACTCAGCGTCATACCTGGCAACAAGCGGGCACTGTCCATCATGTTTTTCAAGGCCATTTTTCCTACCGTAATGCGCCCCATATAGTAGGCGTCGCCATTGGTTTTACCCGAGATGTCCTTGTGAAACGCATCTTCGCTGATGGTTCGCACCTTGGCATCAATGGTGCCGTGGCGTTGAAATGGGAATGCATCCATTTTTAAGCGCACGGGGTCGCCAGCGCGGATGTAACCGACATCAGGCGAATCAATCTGCACTTCTGCTTCCAGCACCACATTCATCGGCACGAGTGTAAAGAATGTTTCGGCCTCTTTGACAATTGAGCCTGGTGCCAACTTCGCGATCTCCAACACAACCGAGTCCACCGGCGCCGTGAGCGTCACCAGTTTGTGGCGCTTGTCGGCTTTTTGCAATTGCTGTTGAATCATGTCACGCTCACGCGAAACCGCCAGCAGTTCTTCCATGGCCTTCTGGCGCCAGCCCTTCTCAAAAGCTACTTTTTCGGCTCCAAAGGCCGCCATCTCTCGCAAGATTTCATGCTCCCGGCTTTTGGTTAGCTCCAGCTCACGTTCAATTTCCTTGGTCCGTTGTTGGGCCTCCAGCAATTGCAGTGGGGCGCCGAATTTTTGCGCCACCATTTTGTCTTGCATGGTTTCTATTTCACGCACTGACTTCAGCCGGGATGCAACCAGCTGCTGGTCTTGTCGATTGGTGGCCAAGGCCGCTCGCAGCTTGGCTGCCGTCTCCGCCATGCGCATCTGCTGGGCGGTGTAGTTGGCTCGGCGTTCCGTCAACAAGCTCGCTTGCAATTGCCCATCAGCGCTTGTGGAAACCTTGCCTTTGGCCGGGTCTCCGGATATCTCCTGTTCAAGCCCTTGCACCTGGGTTTCCAAGCTGTCCATGCGCGCCTGTAGCTGGCTTTCGTCGGCCTGCACAAAGGTGGCATCCAGCGTGGCCAAGCTATCACCCTTCTTTACCACCTGACCCACTTGAACGTCGACGCTCTGAATAATCGATGTCTCCAGTGGTTGCACAACAATATTGGGCGTTGGATTGATCAGTCGCCCTTGCGCAACCACTACCTGATCCATCTGCGACAAATTTGCCCACACCGCAAAGGCGATCAGGCTGCAAGCAAGCACGTGCACCGTGAACTGCGCAACCCTGGGCACGGGGCTGCGCTCGATCTCATCCGCATCGGGCAGGTACTCGATGACCGTCTTGCTGTTGGCTCTTTTGGATTTCCCAAACTTGAACCACCGACTTATAGATGACTTGTTTGCTGGTTCCATAGGGTTTGATAGGTTTCGCAGCGCGCAACCAGCTCTTCATGGCGGCCACTGTCCACCAGTTTGCCTTGCTGCATCACCAAAATTGCGTTGGCATTTACCAGTGTAGAGAGTCGATGTGAAATCATCACCACCGTGCGGCCCACCGCGATACGCGACAGGTTCCGCATAAAAATGGCTTCGCTTTCTGGGTCCAGTGCGCTGGCTGCTTCGTCCAGTATCAGTATGCGTGGTTTGGTCAACAATGCGCGGGCGATGGATAGACGCTGCTTTTGTCCACCCGACAGATTCGACGCATTCTCTTCCAACATGGTGTTGTAGCCTTGCGGCAGCCGCTCGATGAACTCAGCCGCACCGGCAGCCTCCGACGCCGCAACAATATCTTCAAACGTTGACTCCGGCTTGGCCATAGCAATGTTGTCGCGCACCGTCCCTCTGAACAGAAAATTCTCCTGCAGCACCACGCCGATCTGTCGGCGCAAGTGGGCCAATTCAATTTCGCGCGCATCGGTTCTATCGAACCGGACAATGCCTTCCTGCACGCCATACAAGCCTTGAATCAGCTTGGTCAGTGTGGACTTTCCCGAACCGCTACGCCCCACAATGCCAACCAGTGAGCCGGCTTGAATGGTGAAACTAGCGCGGTCCAGCGCGGCCTGGCTGGCACCAGGATAGCGGAAGGTTACTTCGTCAAAAGATATCTCCCCCACCAAATCAGGGCGTAGCCCCCCAGCGCTGGCTCGCCCTTCTGACGGCCGATTCATCACTTCGCCCATCATCTTCACCGATAGCGCCGTCTCTTGGTATTCGTTGACCAATCCGACGATAGCGATCAAAGGTGCAATGACACGCCCAGTGATCATCTGAAAACCAATGAGTGCGCCTACTGTCATAGTTTGGTTAAAGACATCTTGCGCGCCCACCACGATGATGACTACCGGCAACAGCTTGCCAAGGAGATCTGTCACTGCGTTGCCGGTAATGGCCAATTGCCCCACGCGAAAATGCATATTGATAGATTGGGCAGAGCGTTGGTCCCACATGCGACGCTGCGCAGGCTCAATGGCAAGCGCTTTGACGGTACGCATGCCATGGATGGTTTCCACCATCATCGACTGCCGCTCCCCTTCCGCCTGGTACAAGTCCTTCAAACGCCGCTGAAATGTAGGCACCATCGCAGCCACGATGAGTGCAATGGCCAAGGTGAAGGCCAGCGTAATCATCGCCAGCTTCGCAGAATAGGTGAAGAGAATCGGCAGAAAGATGAAAAGCGACGTGGTGTCTAGCACGGTAAAAAACATGCGTCCGGTCAAAAATCCTCTGATTTTTTCTACCTGCTGCATGTGCCGGGTGATGACCCCCGCGGTGGTTGTCTCAAAGTAGTCAATCGGCAGCGACAACAAGTGGGCAAAGGTACGCCGCGTTAACCGCATATCGATTTTGTTGGTAGCCGACAGTGTCAACATCTGCCGCAAAAAACTGAAGAGAGAGTCGAATACCAAGGCAATCACGATGCCGATCCCCAGCACCCACAGCGTGGCCATACTTTGGTGCACCAGCACTTTGTCGATAACCAACTGAAAGAACATGGGCGAGGCCAGCGCCAATAGGTGCATGGCTAAAGCGGCAATTGCAATGTCGCGCAACGCCGCCTTTTGCTTCAGGATCTCGGGAATAAACCAGCGAAGCCCAAAAGGCTGCCCTTGATCCGGCAATGAATATTGGCGCTTGAGCAGAAAAACATCGCCCTGCCAATGCGCGCAGAATTTTTCCCGACCGATCATCAGTACTTCTGTCGCCGTGTCGGCCAATGGATTGAGGACTGCAACTTGCCCGCCCTCTGCAGCATTTGCCCCCATCACAATCACGGCGTTGCCATCCCCCATGCGCGCAATCAAGGGGAATACCCCGCCTTGCGCCAGCAGGCTGTCCCAAGTGAGTTTGTCGTGCCGGGCCTTGAGCCCCAGATCTGTCGCGATGCGGAGCACCGTTGCCGGCGACGGCTCCTCATTCACCAACGCGTAGTCCTCTATCAACCGCTCGGGGTTGACAGGTAAACGGTGGTGCTGCGCTACAGCCGCAATGCACTGAACGGTGGAGTGGGGAAATCTATCTGCCATTGGAGGGAATTCTTCCCGGTTAGGGCTCCAATTGCACCATGATGCCCACGTAGGGAACGCCTGAAGAATCGTGGTTTTGCCTGCCAGTTCGAGGAATCACCGTGCTCCAATGGCAAACGGGGAGCAATGCCTTGCAGCGTCGCTCCCCGTCACTCGACCACTGAAGGTCAAGTCAATGGTTTGCTATCAGCCACCCAGCGGCTTGATGCCATTGCTGGCCAACAGCGCGTTCGCCGCCGGATCACTCGTGCCAGACATATTGAGCGTTTTGCCGACGCTGGCCGTTGTGCTCACTTGGCTGGTCAGCTGATTTCCATTGGAATCAAACTGTTTCATCACGTCGACCATGCTCACCACGGCCAACGATGCGGCTGAGGATCCCGGTGCTCCGCTGGCAGCGCCTGACAGCGTCGCCCCTGCATCCGTGGTACCGCTGGAGCCATCGAATGATCCCATTGCCTGTGCAAGTTCACTGACACGCGCTCTCAAATTAGTAGCGCCTTGCGCAGTATCCACGGGGGCTACAGAGGTATTTTCTATAGAAACTGCTTCTGGCGACGGCTGCGCACCGCCACTGGCCAATACTTGCGCTTGAATGGCCGCGATCGCAGCATCAGCCGACGTCGTGGAAGTTGCCGTAGTAGCAACCGTCTGGTTCTTGTCTGCAACAAACCACACGTCAGCCGCTGCATGGCTTGCACCGTCAGCCGTCTGGTAAGACGATGTCAAGCCAATCAGATTGCCATTGTCTTTGCTGAGATTCACATCGGCATTGGCACTAATACTGGTGATTTTCAAATCCGCCAGCGATTTCAGCTCACCGCCCTCGGTAATGCCATCGGAATTGGCGTCCACCCAGACTTTCAGATCTGCAAACGCCGCGTCACCTTGGTTGATAACGCCGTCGCCATTGCTGTCCAGTTCTTTGAGCGCTTGGTAACCGTCTGCCGCCTTGCTTCCATCTGCCAGCGTGGTCGACGAACCAAACAGTTCTGAGCCGTCATTGACCTTGCCGTCATGGTTGCGATCCAGCACCAGCAGACCGTCGCTGTTGCTGACCCAGCCGGTATTAACCTGGTTACCGGTTGCAAACAAGTCAAACTTGACTCCTGCACCGATGCTTTGTGTCTTGACTCCGTCGCCGTTCAAGTCCAAGACGATGGGAGTACCAAGGTGCAAGGCACCAGTCGCACCGTTGCTCACGGAGAACGCACCAATCTGTGCAGTCGTCAAAGCCTCAACCTGTCCAGTTGTCAACGCACCCGCCTGACTCGACGTAAACGCGCCGATCTGGCTCGTTGTCAATGCCACAAGGTTCGCGGTTGTCAGTGCGGCAATTTGCGAAGTCTTAAGCGCAGCGACGTCTACCGTCTCTATTGCCACGATTTGTGACGTTGACAAGGCAGCCAATCCTGCGGTCGTCAACGCAGCCACTTGGCTAGTTGTCAGTGCGACCACCTGATCCGTCGTTATCGCGACCAACTGACTGGTAGTCAAAGCCGCCACACTGGCAGTGGTGATAGCTTGGACCTGGTTGGTGGTCAAAGCGGCCACGTCGGCCGTGCTCAAAGCAGAGATCTGACTGGTCTTCAAAGCCGCTACGTCCGCAGTTTCTATCGCCACCGCTTGCGCTGTGGTCAGCGAGGAAACCTGTGCCGTCGTCAGCGAGGAAACCTGTGCCGTCGTCAGGGACACAACTTGCGCCGTCGTCAGCGCCGCCACATCGGCCGTGCTCAGGGCCACGATTTGGCTGGTCTTCAGCGCAGCTATGTCCGCCGTTTCCATCGCCGCAGCTTGCGCTGTGGTCAGGGCTCCAA
>JBEEJM010000139.1:0-2990 GCA_041169205.1 Pseudomonadota bacterium
GGGCTAACTTCGCTAGAAGAAGTGCTGGCCGTGACTAACGAATAAAGCGCAACCCAAGGGACTCTATGGCTACAACAGCGAAAGCTGCGAACAAAAAAGAAGTTGTCTTTGAATGGGAAGGCAAAGACCGCAACGGCAAACAGGTCCGGGGTGAAATACGTGCTGCGGGCGACAACCAGGTGAAGGCGGCATTGCGCCGCCAAGGTGTGACGCCTTCCAAAATCAAAAAACGGCGGATGGGGTCTGGCAGGTCCATCAAGCCCAAAGACCTCGCTATTTTTACCCGCCAATTGGCAACCATGATGAAGGCTGGCGTGCCTTTGCTGCAAGCCTTTGATATTGTGGGCCGGGGCAACCCCAACCCCAGCGTTACCAAGCTGCTGAACGACATTCGCACCGACGTGGAAACCGGAACATCGCTGAGTGCCGCGTTTCGCAAATTCCCGCTGTACTTTGACAATCTGTACTGCAACCTGGTCGAAGCCGGTGAAACCGCTGGTATTTTGGACCAGCTGCTAGACCGTCTGGCGGTGTACATGGAAAAAACCGAGGCGATCAAATCGAAGATCAAATCGGCTTTGATGTACCCCATCACCGTGTTGATCGTGGCGTTTGTCGTGGTCGCCGTGATCATGATTTTTGTGATCCCGTCTTTCAAACAGGTGTTTACCTCGTTTGGCGGCGAGCTTCCGGCCCCGACGCTCATCGTGATTGCCATGAGTGAGTTTTTCATCTCCTATTGGTACTTGATCTTCGGTGGCATTGGCGGCGGTGTGTACTTTTTCCTGCAGGCCTGGAAGCGCAATGAGAAAGTGCAGGCCTTTATGGACCGCCTGATGCTCAAGCTACCCATTTTTGGCGTGCTGGTCGATAAATCGTGTATTGCGCGTTGGACCCGAACCCTCTCCACCATGTTCGCCGCAGGCGTGCCGCTGGTCGAGGCGTTGGACTCGGTGGGTGGTGCGGCGGGAAATATCGTGTACTACAACGCCACCCAAAAAATTCAGCAAGAAGTCTCCACCGGTACGGCGTTAACCACGGCGATGACCAATGTCAATCTCTTTCCGTCGATGGTGCTGCAGATGTGCTCCATCGGCGAAGAATCCGGCTCCATTGACCACATGTTGGGCAAAGCGGCCGACTTCTATGAAGCCGAGGTGGACGACATGGTGGCGGGCATTTCCAGCCTGATGGAACCTATCATCATCGTGATTTTGGGCACCATCATCGGCGGTATTGTGGTGGCCATGTACCTGCCCATCTTCAAGCTGGGCCAAGTGGTTTGATGTTCTCGGGAGTGCAGTGGCTGGACGCTTCTATCGTGGGCATTTTGGGCCTGCTGATTGGCAGCTTTCTCAATGTGGTGGTGTACCGTCTGCCCAAGATGATGGAGCAACAGTGGGCCGCAGAGTGTGCAGACCTGGCTGGCAAAGAGCCCGCGCCCACTGAACCCTTTAACCTGAGTGTGCCCCGCTCTCGCTGCCCGCACTGCGGGCACCAGATACGGTGGTTTGAGAATATTCCGGTGGCGAGTTATCTCGCGCTGGGAGGCAAATGCTCCGCATGCAAAACGCACATTGGCATTCGTTACCCCTTAGTCGAATTGGCCAGTGGCGCGTTGTTTTTCTTTTGTGCCTGGCAATGGGGTGCGACGATGACTGGCGCAGTGTGGTGCATCTTTGCCGCCACGCTGCTGGCGCTTGCGCTGATTGACTGGGATACCACCCTGCTTCCCGATGACCTGACGTTGCCGCTGCTGTGGCTGGGCTTGGTCGCCGCCGCGTTGCAGTGGATACCCGTGACGTTGAATTCTTCGTTTTGGGGGGCCGTAGCGGGCTATATGTCGCTTTGGCTGGTGTACTGGGCCTTCAAACTGGTGACGGGCAAAGACGGCATGGGCTACGGAGACTTCAAACTCTTTGCCGCCCTGGGTGCTTGGTTTGGCTGGCAAACCCTGATCCCCATCATTCTCATGGCCTCGGTGATCGGCGCGATGGTGGGCATCGCCATGAAAATCAACAGCAGCTTGCGCGAAGGTGGTTACGTGCCGTTTGGTCCGTTTCTGGCCGGAGCAGGCTTCACCGCCCTGATTTTTGGGCCTGCTGCCTTACGTCAAACCGTAGGGCTTTGACAGTGCCAGCACTGCGGTTGGGGCTGACGGGTGGAATGGGCAGCGGCAAAAGCACCGTGGCCCACTTGCTGGTCGCGCAAGGTGCCTTTCTGATCGACGCAGATGCTATTTCACGGGCGACTACTGCTGCGGGTGGGAATGCGATAGCGCCTATCGCTGCTGCCTTTGGGCAAGCACTCATCGGCCACGATGGCGCGCTGAACCGGGATGCCATGCGCACGCTGGTGTTCACCGACCCGACTGCCAAGGCACGTCTTGAAAGTATCATCCATCCTCTCGTCGGGCAAGAAATTTCGGTCCAAGCGCAGCACGCTGAACAGGCTGGCGCGGCCTGTATCGTGTTTGACATTCCCTTGCTGGTGGAATCCGGGCGTTGGCGGCGCACGGTGGATCGGGTGCTGGTAGTGGACTGTCTGGTGTCGACCCAAATAACGCGGGTGATGGCACGTAGTGACCTGACGGCCGTTGATGTTGAAAAGATAGTAGCCACACAGGCCACCCGTGCACAACGCCTCGCAGCCGCCGACGTGGTGCTGTTTAACGAGGGGATCACACGCGACGAACTCGCAGTGCAAACCCGCGAAATTTCGGGACAGTTCGGGCTATGATTCGGCGACCGGAAAAATCAGCGTGATCCTCTACGAATACCCTTTCAACGAACGCATTCGCACGTATTTGCGACTCGAACATCTGTTTCTGCGGCTGGCCACCTTGATGGCCCGCACCGAGCCGCTGGATCACCACTTTGCGTTGACAACCATCTTTGAAGTGATGGATGTAGGCGCACGGGCCGACCTGAAGTCGGACGTACTCAAAGACCTCGAGAAACAAAAACAAATCCTCAACGGCTACCGTGGCA
>JBEEJM010000140.1:0-6037 GCA_041169205.1 Pseudomonadota bacterium
ATGAACCCGCCGCCTTGGTTGCCCGCCAGCGTTTGCATTCGGTTGCGTAAGTCATCGCGTTGCGCGGGAGGGATTTTTTGTGACACTCCAATATGGTCGTCTTGCGGCAGAAACACCAGCAAGCGTCCGGCAATGCTGATCTGGGTGGACAGGCGCGCACCCTTGGTGCCAATCGGGTCTTTGATGACCTGCACCATCAGCGCCTGCCCTTCAAAAACCTGTTTTTCAATAGGAATCATCGGCTGCGATGCGCGCGAGGCACTCAGCGACTCACCGTCCGCAGGGGGATGCCACACGTCGGCCACATGCAAAAACGCCGCACGCTCCAGGCCAATATCAATGAACGCCGACTGCATACCCGGCAACACGCGTGCGACCTTGCCCAGGTACACGTTGCCCACCAGCCCACGCTCCAGCGTGCGCTCGACATGCAGTTCCTGCACGGCACCGTGCTCCACGATGGCGACGCGGGTTTCTTGCGGTGACCAGTTGATCAGGATGTCTTGTTGCATGCAAATCCGACTTCGCGCAGGGCTTGCGCGGTTTCAAACAAAGGGAGCCCCATGATGCCAGAGTACGAACCCTCGATGCGCGCAATGAATGCCGCCGCCCTGCCCTGCACACCATAGGCACCGGCCTTGCCCATGGGCTCGCCAGTGGCGACGTAGTCGGCAATCTCCGAGTCGCTTAAGGGCGCAAACGTCACCCGAGACTCACAGCAAGCCTGCACCGTCTTGTCTCCCCAACCGATGGCAATCGCGGTGAACACCCGATGCGTCTGGCCCGACAATGTCCGCAACATGCGTTTCGCACCATCGGCGTCTTCAGGCTTGCCCAAAATAGTATCGCCCAGCGCGACCGTGGTGTCAGCACACAAAATAGGGCGGTTTAGGCCTCCGGCCCCCGTCAATCGGGCGCGAGCAGCTATTAATTTGAGAGCAGTCACGCGCTGCACATAGGCCTGTGGTGCTTCGCCTTCCAGAACCACTTCGAGGCTTTCCGCGTCCTCTTCGGGCGTGGGCAACAGCAACTCGTGGGCCACGCCAATCTGCGTCAGCAGCTCGCGGCGGCGTGGGCTTTGCGATGCCAGATAAATAAAATCACTCACGGTGGTACGGATGGTTGGCGTTGATGGACCAAGCGCGGTAGAGCTGCTCAATCAGCAGCACGCGCACCATGGCGTGTGGCAGGGTCAGGTCAGAGAGACGAACGCGTTCATGCGCGGCCTGGCGAAACTCGGGGGCCAGCCCGTCCGGGCCACCAATCACCAACGCAACATCGCCACCACCCAGCTGCCATTGCGTGAGCCGTTCCGCCAGCGCTGTGGTGCGCAAGCTGGTGCCGCGCTCGTCCAGTGCGACGATGCGTGCGCCTTTGGGGATGGCTTCTTCAATGCGCTTGCGCTCTGCCGCAAAGAGTTGCTCTACGGTTTTGGAACCACGGGGCTCGGTTTTGACGGCTTTGAGCTCGATCTTGATTTCGTGAGGAAACCGCTTGGCGTAGTCGTCCCAGGCGGTTTGCGCCCAATCGGGCACCCGCTGCCCCACTGCAACTATGACCAGTCGCACAGAGTCAATCAGGCTTTGCGGGGGGCCGCGGCCTTCTTGGCTGGGGCCTTTTTGACGGCCGGTTTAACGGCCGATTTAGTGGCTGGCTTAGTCGTTGGTTTTGCGGCTGTCTTTACAGGCGCATTAATCACCAAGGTTTTGACAGGACCCATGGTGGTCACTTTTTTGACAGCCACTTTTCTTGCCGGTGCGCGCTTCGCGGCTACTTTGGTTCCCGCCGCTTTGGCCGCATCTTTCTTGACCTGCGCTTTAGATGGGAAAGCTTCTGCCACGCCCTTCTTGGCAGCGCTGGTGCGCTTCAAATTGGGCTCTGGTTTGAAGCCAGCCTTCTCGGGCTTGATGGGTTCTGCGGCTACGGCAAATGGTTTTGCGGAGCCCAGCTTCAAGCGCACAGGCTTCTCGCCCCACAGCTCTTCGAGGTTGTAGTACTGGCGAAAGCTGGGCTGCATGACGTGCACCACCACCTGCAAACAATCCACAATAATCCACTCACCGTTGGCTTCGCCTTCAATGCGTGGCTTGGGAAACCCGGCTTCGCGCACGGCATCGCGCACACTGGCGGCCAAGGCCTTGGTCTGGCGGTTGCTGGTGCCCGACGCAATCACAATCCGCTCAAACAGCGAGGACAGGTGCTCGGTGTCAAACACCACAATATCCTGGGCTTTGACGTCTTCAAGCCCATCGACAATGGCGCGTTGCAGTCTTTGGGTGTCTTTTTTGGCGGCTGTGGAAGTAGTCATCAGGCAGATTGGTAAAGGTGGTGTTGCTCAATATAACGCGCAACGGGGTCAAAAACCAGTGGGGCAATGTCTTGCCCCAGGGCGACTTTGCGGCGAACCTCGGTGGCGCTGGCCGACACGGGTGGCATTTCTAGCCTGACCAGTCCGGGGACCAGTGAACGCAAGGAGTCAAAAAGGCCATAAGCCCCCGATGAATCTGCGCGAGCAGCTACACAAATTATAGCAAATCCGGCCAGCGCCTCCCACCGGTGCCATGTGGGCAAGGCGTGTGCCTGGTCTTCTCCGACGATCAGGTACAACTGGGCCTGCGGATTTTCAGTGGCCAGTTCGGCCAGCGTGTCCACGGTATAGCTGGGGCCACTGCGCAAGGTTTCGCGCGGATCGACTACCACGCGGCGGTCTGATTCAAACATCAGCCGCACCATGGCGGTGCGATGCTGGGCCTCCGACAAGGCACTGGCCCGGTGCCACGCCTGGCCCGTTGGCAACACGCGCAACTCGTCCAGCTGTAGCTGCGTTAAGGCAATTTTCGCCAGCGCCCAATGGCCGCGATGCGGAGGGTCAAAGGCTCCGCCAAACACGCCTATACGCTGTGGTTGGCGTGGCTGGGCTGGGGCGTGGCTCAGACCCAATCGCGGCGCACCAAAAATTGCGAATACAACGCTGCCTCGGCAGAGCCTGGTTCTGGCTGCGTCTGGTACGACCAGGTGGCGTGCGGCGGCATGGACAGCAAAATGGACTCGGTGCGCCCGCCGGACTGCAAGCCAAAGTGGGTGCCCCGGTCCCACACCAGGTTGAACTCCACGTAACGCCCCCGGCGGTAGAGCTGAAAGTCCCGTTCACGCTGGGTATAGGGCGTGGCCTTGCGGCGCTCCACGATAGGCAAATACGCTTTCAAAAACGTATCGCCCACCGACTGCAGCATGGCAAAACTGCGGTCTTGGCCCAACTCCGAAAAATCGTCGAAGAACACCCCACCCACGCCACGCGGCTCATTGCGGTGTTTCAAGAAGAAATAGTCGTCGCACCAGGTCTTGAAACGCGGGTATTTGTCTTCGCCAAACGGCTCCAGTGCGTCCTTGCAGGTCTGGTGGAAGTGCATCGCATCTTCTTCAAATCCGTAGAAAGGCGTGAGGTCCATGCCCCCGCCAAACCAGCGCACCTCGGTGCCATCGGGCGCTTTGGCGGCCAGCATGCGCACATTCATGTGCACGGTCGGCACGTAGGGGTTGCGCGGGTGAAACACCAGCGACACGCCCATGGCCTCAAATGGCGCACCCGACAGCTCGGGTCGGTGTTGGGTGGCACTGGGTGGCAGTTTGGGGCCTTTGACGTGCGAGAAACCACAGCCCGCCCGCTCAAACACCGTGCCACCTTCCAGAATCTGGGTAATGCCATTGCCCTGCAAAGGCTCTCCCGGCGCTTTCGCCCACGGGTCCACCAGAAAACTGCCGCCGTCTATTTCTGCAATGGCGCTGGTGATGCTGGATTGCAGGCCGACCAGGTAATTGCGGACGGTTGTTGTATCCATCAGTTCTTCACCGCACGGTATCCAATGTCGGTGCGGTATTGCATGCCATCGAAGTGAATGCCCTGCGTCACCTGGTACACCCGGGTTTGGGCCTGTTTCACACTGTCGGCCAGCGCAGTGACGCACAGCACGCGGCCACCAGTGCTCAGCAGCACACCGTCCTTCAAGGTGGTTCCCGCGTGGAACACCGCAGCGTCTTCCGACTCTTTGGGAATGCCGGTGATGGCATCGCCCTTGCGCGGGTTGGCTGGGTAACCATGCGCGGCGATCACCACACCCAGCGCCGTGCGGCGGTCCCACTGCAGTTCGACTTCGTCCAACTTGCCGTGCGGGCCGGGTTCGGTGGCGGCCATCAGCACGTCTACCAGATCGGTCTTGAGGCGCATCATGATGGGTTGGGTTTCGGGGTCGCCCATGCGGCAGTTGAACTCCAGCGTTTTCGGCTGGCCGTGCTTGTCGATCATCAGGCCCGCATACAGAAAGCCGCTGAACGGAATGCCGTCAGCTTCCATGCCTTTGACGGTGGGCAAGATGATTTCGCGCATGGCCTTGGCGTGGATGTCGGGTGTCACCACTGGCGCGGGCGAGTAGGCTCCCATGCCACCGGTGTTGGGGCCCTGGTCGCCGTCTTGCAGGCGTTTGTGGTCCTGGCTGGTGGCCAGCGGCAGCACATTTTTGCCGTCCACCATGACGATGAAGCTGGCCTCTTCACCTTCCAAAAATTCTTCAATCACGACACGCGCCACACCTTCGTTGTGGCTCACACCCAAGGTGTTGTCCAGCAGCATGAAATCAATCGCTTCGTGGGCTTCGGCCAGCGTCATCGCCACCACCACGCCCTTGCCGGCCGCTAGGCCGTCGGCCTTGACCACGGTGGGTGCGCCCATCTTGTCCACATAGGCGTGTGCGGCCACGGGGTCCGAGAACGTCGCGTATTCGGCCGTCGGAATACCGTGGCGGCGCATAAACGCCTTGCTGAACGCCTTGGAGCTTTCCAGTTGCGCGGCCGCTTTGGTTGGGCCAAAAATGCGCAAGCCATGGGCCCGGAATTCATCCACCACACCCGCAGCCAGCGGCACTTCGGGGCCGACCACGGTCAGGGTGATTGCGTTGTTTTGCGCCCATTGGCGCAGCTCCACTACATCGGTGATGGGTACATTTTTGAGCCGTGGATCGGTCGCCGTGCCGCCGTTGCCGGGGGCAACATAAATCATCTGCACCTTGGGAGACTGGGCCAATTTCCAGGCCAGTGCGTGTTCGCGACCACCGCCGCCAATAACGAGTACGTTCATAGTGTCAATTCACAGAGCTGCGTTGTGGTAAATCTCTTGGGTATCGTCCAGGTCTTCCAGAACGTCGAGTAGTTTTTGCATGCGCTCAGCGTCTTCGCCGCTGAGCTCAATCGTGTTTTCAGGGCGCATGGTGACGCCCGCAATTTCGGCAGTCAGGCCAGCGGTTTCCAGCGCTTTTTTCACCGCTTCAAAGTCGGCATAGGCGGTCAGCACCTCAATCGCGCCGTCTTCGTCGGTAATCACGTCTTCAGCACCGGCCTCTAAGGCAACTTCCATGACCTTGTCTTCGCTGGTACCGGGCGCATAAATCAGCTGCCCGCAGTGCTTGAACTGAAACGCCACCGAGCCTTCTGTGCCCATATTGCCACCGTGCTTGCTGAACGCGTGGCGCACCACTGCCACGGTGCGCACCTTGTTGTCGGTCATGGTGTCCACGATGATGGCCGCGCCGCCAATGCCATAGCCTTCGTAGCGAATTTCTTCGTAGGTAATGCCTTCCAGCGTGCCGGTGGCCTTGGCAATGCCGTACTTCACATTTTCGGCGGGCATGTTGGCCGCCTTGCCTTTTTCAATAGCCAAGCGCAGGCGTGGATTCGCGCTGATGTCGCCACCGCCCAACCGGGCCGCCACCATGATCTCGCGCATGACCCGTGTCCACACGCGCTGGCGCTTTTCATCCTGCCGCCCCTTGCGGTGCTGAATATTCGCCCATTTGCTGTGTCCTGCCACTTGATGCCCTTTAAAAATTCGTTACGCTATCAGCTGAATTGTACTTTTCGGGACTTCCATGGCATCCAGCGCAGACGACGGCATCCTCATTGCCCAACGCCAACAAGGCAAAACCACCACCCAATGCTTCCTGCGGCCCGACAAGGCCAACCGGCACGGGCTCATCACCGGCGCCAC
>JBEEJM010000141.1:0-7439 GCA_041169205.1 Pseudomonadota bacterium
CCAGCCGATTCGGCTTGCTGCTGCTCGTACATGGCCTGGAAGTTGATTTCCGACAGGTGCACAGGTGGGAAACCACCACGTTGAATCAGGTCGGCCACATTGCCACGCAGGTAGGGGTAAACGATTTGCGGGCAAGCGATGCCCATGATCTGGCCCAGTTGGTCTTGCGGCAGGTTGCGAATCTCAAAAATACCGGCTTGCTTGGCTTCCACCAAAAACACAGTCTTGTCTTTAATCTTGGTCTGCACGGTGGCGGTCACGCAGACTTCATAAATGCCTTCGGCCACGGGAGTGGCTTCGACGCCCAGCTGAATGTCCACAGCAGGTTGCTCTTGCTCCAGCAGGATGGCTGGGGAGTTGGGTTGCTCCAGCGAAGCCTCTTTGAGGTATACGCGCTGAATCTGAAATACGGGTTCTTGGTCTGCCATGGCAACAGTCTTTCAAAGTAAAACAAAGCCCGCCCGGACACTGCCCGGCGGGCCAATCAAGCAAGTCGCTTGAGGGGATTATCTCAGGCCGCGAAGCTCAGGCCGCGTTCAGCAAGGGCAGCAAGCCACCTTGGCTGTCCAGCGCCATCAGGTCGTCACAACCGCCCACGTGGGTCGCGCCAATGAAAATCTGCGGCACGGTGCGCCGGCCGGTGATTTCCATCATCTGCATGCGCGCGTCGGGGTTGGTGTCAATGCGCACTTCTTCAATGTGCTCGACCCCTTTGGACTTGAGCACGCGCTTGGCCTGCACGCAATACGGGCAGACCGCGGTGGTGTACATCTTGACGGCTTGCATGGCTTTAGCCTTTCTCGACGGGAAGATTTGCAGTTTTCCAAGCGCCCAGACCACCGGCCAGCGACTGGGCCTGCTCGTAACCCAGCTTCTTGGCAATCGCCACCGCGCGGCCCGAACGCATGCCGGACTGGCACACCAGAATGACGGGCAAGGCCTTGTTCTTGACGGCACCGCCCAGCTTGGCTTCAAGTTCACCCAAAGGTATGTTTTTGGAACCCACAATGTGGCCCGCCGCATGTTCGCCCGTCTCGCACACATCGATAACGACTGCTTTCTCGCGGTTGATGAGTTGCACGGCCGCATTGGGGTTCAGGCCTGTGGCGGTTGCACCTTGCAATACCGGCCACATCAACAGACCTCCTGAGGTCAGAGCCAGGGCAATCAGCATCCAGTTGTCGACGATAAATTTCACGTTGTTCCTTGTTGGTTACACGACCACCACACAAGCGGTCAGTCTGTCATTTTAGAATGGAGGACTGACTGCCGCCCGCCGGGCCGCATTTCCCACAAATTACAGCCGGATCACCATGTACAAAATTGTTCTCATTCGCCACGGCGAGTCCACCTGGAACCTTGAAAACCGCTTCACCGGTTGGACCGATGTGGACCTGACCCCCACCGGTGTGTCGCAGGCCATGTCGGCCGGCAAGCTGCTCAAAGCCGAGGGCTTTGCCTTCGATCTGGCCTACACCAGCGTGCTCAAGCGCGCCATTCACACCTTGTGGTTCACGCTGGACGAGATGGACTGCACCTGGCTGCCCGTGGTCAAGAACTGGCGCCTGAACGAGCGCCACTACGGTGCGCTGCAAGGCTTGAATAAAGCCGATATGGCCAAGCAATACGGCGATGCCCAGGTGTTGGTCTGGCGCCGCAGCTACGACACGCCGCCCCCAGCCCTGGAAGCCACCGACGCCCGCAGCGAGCGCGGCGACCGCCGCTACGCCAACCTCAAACCCAGCGACGTGCCGCTGACCGAATGCCTCAAAGACACGGTAGCCCGTGTGCTGCCCTTCTGGAACGAGTCCATGGCACCGGCCATCAAGGCGGGCAAACGCATCGTGGTGGCCGCGCACGGCAACTCGATCCGCGCCCTGGTGAAATACCTGGACAACATTGCCGATGACGACATCGTGGGCGTGAACATTCCTAACGGTATTCCCTTGGTCTACGAGTTGGACGAAAACCTCAAACCGATTCGCCATTACTACCTGGGTGATGCCGAAGCGGCCGCCAAGGCCGCGGCCGCCGTAGCCTCACAAGGTAAAGCCTAAGCAAAGTGATTGCGTACCCGGGGAACCGGGCGCGAAAAATTGCCTCCAAGGTGTATATTGGGTCGGCACAGGAACACATATGGGTCACAAATTGAAAATTACGGGTTGGATTGCGCTGGGCGCATTGGCGGGCGCACTGACGACCGTGTCGTTGCAAACTGTGGCCCGCAACACGCTGGCACCGCTCCCGCTGGAAGAGTTACAACAACTCGCAGCGGTGTTTGGCATGGTCAAGAGCGACTATGTGGAGCCTGTCGACGAAAAAAAGCTGATCACCGATGCCATCTCTGGCATGGTGTCCAGCCTCGACCCGCACTCCCAGTACTTTGACAAAAAATCGTTCAAGGAATTCAAGGAAGGCACCTCTGGCAAGTTTGTCGGCGTGGGCATCGAGATCACGCAAGAAGACGGCTTGGTCAAAGTGGTGTCGCCGATTGAAGGCTCGCCCGCGTTTCGCGCCGGCCTCAAACCCAACGACCTGATCACCAAAATTGACGACACCGCCGTCAAGGGCCTGTCACTCAATGACGCCGTCAAGCGCATGCGCGGCGAGCCCAATACCAAGGTGCTGCTGACCATCTACCGCAAAGACGAAAACCGCACCTTCCCGGTGACCATCATCCGTGAAGAGATCAAGCAGCAGTCGGTGCGTGGCAAAGTCATTGAGCCCGGCTATGGCTGGATTCGTGTCAGCCAGTTCCAGGAACGCACGGTCGAAGACTTCGCTAAAAAGCTCGAAGAGATGTACAAGCAAGACCCCAAAATCAAGGGCCTGGTACTCGACCTGCGAAACGACCCGGGCGGCTTGCTCAACGCGGCGGTGGCCATTTCTGCCGCTTTCCTGCCCGACAACGTGACCGTGGTGTCCACCAACGGCCAGACGCCGGAGAGCAAACAGACTTTCAAGGCCGCCGTTGGCGACTACCAAGGCCGTGCTGGGGCTGACCCGCTCAAGACCTTGCCCGCCGGACTCAAAAATGTGCCCTTGATCGTATTGGTCAACGAAGGCTCCGCGTCAGCCAGCGAAATCGTCGCCGGTGCATTGCAAGACCACAAGCGCGCCACCATCATGGGCAGCCAGACCTTTGGCAAGGGCTCGGTACAAACCTTTCGCCCCTTGGGTGCGGATACCGGCCTGAAGATCACCACATCGCGCTACTACACGCCCAGCGGCAAGTCCATCCAGGCCAAAGGCATCGTGCCTGATGTGATGGTGGACGACACCGAAGAAGGCAGCCCGTATGCCGCGCTGCGCATGCGCGAAGCCGATCTGGAAAAGCACTTGAATAGCGGACAAGGTGCCGAGGTCAAAGACCCAGCCCGCGAAAAAGCGCGCGAAGAAGCACTAAAACGTCTGGAAGAAGAGTCCCGCAAGCCGGTGGCCGAACGCCGCCCGCCTGAGTTTGGTTCGGACAAAGATTTTCAGCTGGCACAGGCCATCAACCAGCTCAAGGGCAAGCCCGTCCTGGTGAGCAAAACCCTTGTAGAACGCAAGGAAGAGAAAAAAGACAACTGAAGCCACCATGCAGGACGATGAACTGCTGCGCTATTCGCGCCACATCCTGCTCGACGACATCGGCATTGAGGGCCAGACCCGCATCCTGCAAGGGCATGCGCTGGTCATTGGAGCGGGAGGGCTGGGCTCTCCCGTTGCCATGTACCTGGCGGTGGCCGGCTTAGGGCACATCACCCTCGTTGACCACGACACGGTAGACCTCACCAACCTGCAACGGCAAATTGCCCATCGCACGGACAGTGTGGGCCAGCCCAAAGTGCAGTCCGCCAGCCGCACGCTGCACGACCTCAACGACAAAGTCCAGGTTACCGCCTTGCAAGTGCGGGCCGATGCGCAACTGCTCGACGCGCTGGTGCCCCAGGCCGATGTGGTGCTGGACTGCTGCGACAACTTCACCACCCGCCAGGCCGTCAACGCGGCGTGCATACGCCATGGAAAACCCTTGGTGTCGGGTGCTGCCATCCAGTTCGACGGGCAAATCAGTGTGTACGACCCGCGCGATGCCAAGTCCCCTTGCTATGCCTGCGTCTTTCCGCCCGATGTCGCGTTCGAGGAAGTGCGCTGCTCCACCATGGGCGTGTTTGCGCCGCTGGTGGGCATCATCGGCACCATGCAGGCCGCCGAGGCCCTGAAGCTTTTGACCGGCGTGGGCCGCTCATTGGCCGGGCGTTTGCTGATGCTCGATGGTCGTGCCATGGAGTGGACCGAAGTGCGCATGCCGCGCAACCCGCAATGCCCGGTGTGCGGCCCAGTGTGTCGGGTGTCCACGGGTGTTGCTACCTGTTAGACTTTCGTCGAACTCCTATTTCCGCACACGGTGGCCACTCCTTCTCCCGCATCCCTGGTTGAATTTCAGCAATTGCGATTGGCTGATGCACGTGCCTTGCTGGGTGCAGAAATGCTCGAAGCACTGCCGCCCGTCGAAGAGTCCGGCACCGCCTATTTGCAGGGAGTGATTGACGGGCTGTGCGAGCTGTCCCTCAAAGATCCGCTCACCGGCTTGGCCAATCGCCGACATTTCAACGCCGTGATGACACGCACCATCGACATGGTGGCGCGCTCGGGCGATCCGGCACTGCTGTTGATGCTCGACATAGACCATTTCAAAAAAGTAAACGACACCTACGGCCACCAGGCCGGTGACCAGGTGCTACAGGCTGTAGCCCAGACATTGGCCAAATGCTTGCGCCCGATGGACACAGTGGCCCGCTACGGTGGCGAAGAGTTCGCCGCCGTGCTGCCCAACTGCCATGCGCACTTTGGCGAAACCGTGGCCGAACGGATTCGTGAAGCGATTGAAAATCTGTCCATCCAGATTGCGCCGGGGCAGGCCATCAGTGTGACCATCAGCATTGGCGGTGCCTACGCGCCCGAATGGGTACGCTCCACGGCAAGTCTGTGGACCGACCGCGCCGATACCCAGTTGTACCACTCCAAAGCCGGTGGTCGCAACCGCGTATCGCTGGACCAGCCCCACGAAATCTTTGTCAGCGCCGAAGAAAAAAACATGCTGTTCGGTCATCTCGCGCTGGGTGATCCCGCGTGGATCGAAAGTATTCCTGGCGAAACGCCAGCTAGCAATGCCAATGGCAGCGCGCAAAGGGTTAATTGATGTCGGACCTGCCTTCCTCCCCAACCACCAGCGCTGCCGCTCCGGCCGTGCCCCTGGTGCCCTTAGGCAAGGTCGTGGCCGTGACCAGCGGCAAAGGCGGTGTGGGCAAAACGTTTTTCTCGGCCAATATGGCCGCGGCACTGGCCAAACAGGGTTTGCGCGTGCTGGTGCTCGATGCCGACCTGGGCCTGGCCAATCTGGATGTGGTGTTGAACCTGTACCCCAAGATCACGTTGCACGATGTCTTCACGGGCAAAGCCAAGCTGGAAGAAGCCATCATCAAAGCACCTGGTGGTTTCTCGGTGTTGCTGGCGGGCTCGGGCATGGTGGAGTATTCCCGCCTGACACCCGAAGTGCGCGGTGACTTCTTGCGCGTTGTCGAGAGTCTGGTACCGCACTACGACATCATCATTCTGGACACCGGTGCGGGCATCTCGGACGTGGTGTTGTTCTCGGTGTCACTGGCCTCTGAAGTAATTGTGGTGGCCACACCAGAGCCCACTTCGCTCACCGACGCCTATGCCACCATCAAGGTGTTGGCCAACCAACAAAAGCGCCAAACCTTGCGCATGGTCATCAACCAGACTGCGCGACTGGGCGATGGCCGCGCCATCACCACCCAGCTGCAGCAGGTGCTGGACCGCTTTGTCACCAGCGACACTGGCAAGCCCATCCGCCTGATCCATATGGGTGACATTCCTGCCGATCCGTCGGTACGCCAAGCCATCATGCGCCGTCAGTTGCTGATGTCGGCCATGCCGGGATGCCCTGCAGCCTTGGCCGTCACGCAAGTGGCCATCAAAATGCAGGATGCCCTGCTCAAGCGCTGAGAATCCAGCCCTCCAGCGGGTCTAAATCTGCGGGCAAACCAAACAGCGCGTCGCCATTGACGTGGCGTTGCCAGCCCCAGGCGGCTTGCACCAGGCACAGCACCGCATCCAGCGCGTCCCCACTGGCATCCTCCACTAAAGTGTCGCGCTGGGCATGGGTGAGTTTGAGGCGCAGTTGCAAATGTGTTTTCCCCATTTCCAAAGCCGTCACCAGGTCTTTGCGGGCAATCAATCGCTCGGGCGTCTGTTTGAGCGGGTCATCACTTTTGTAGCTGCGGTGACCCAAAATTTCGCGGGCCAACAAACCCGGGTAGGCCTCCAGCGCTACTTTCGCGCGCGGTTCAGTCGGTTCGGTTCGGAGCTGTAATCCTGGAAAATACACCCCAGCGTCGAGCATGCGCACAACACCCGCATGCAGCATATAGGCCACCGGTGGATTCACCCACTTCATGGACGGACTCGAACCTGCCGGCTTGTCGGTGGCCCGGTGGGCAAACTTCCCGCCTACCGGACGCTCTGCACAAAACGCTGCGAAGCGTGCGCGAATTTCGCTACGCTCCAACGTAGCGTAGTGGCGGATGCAGGCTTCCCACGCAGTGGGCCAGTCCAAGGTTTCAACCAGCTCACGCGGCAGGCCAAAAGGCAAATCAAAACCACCCACCCATGGCACAGGCTCATGCAGCCAGGCGCTAAAGGCTTCCAAGGTGTTCAATCGTTGCAGCGCGGTGACCCGCACACGGCCTTGCTCCAGCAGACCCCAGGCCAGGACGATTTGTTTGCGTTTGGTGGGTGCGCTGGAAAAATCACAGCCCACCAGCGTTTGCACAGCGGTCAGGCGCGACCGATGATGGACGCCGTGGCCATCAGTTCTTCTAGCAATGCCAGAGACACTTTGCCGGACACCGAATACGGGTCCAACTCCGGCTTTTCAGCGTACTTCAGCAAAATGCTGGTGTTGATGCGGGACATATTGACCTGTCCCATGGTCCAGCCGCCAAAGCGGCGTTCGGCAATTTCTTCGTAATGCAGTAGCACCACATCTTTGTGGCGTTTGTCATGCTGAATATGGCCGTACAACTCGCTCACCGGCATGCGGCCGCCTTCGATGGCTTGCAAAAAGATACCGCCACCGTAACAAAGGATGCCAGTAATACCGCAGGCGGGATTGGACTGGCGAGACTGGCTCAGAATGGCCTCGATGGCCTCCTCGGAGCGGTCTACGGCGCGGCTGGCATAGAGCAGGCGGACAAGCATGGCAGACCTTTCGTGGGGTTGCGGTATCAGGAATTGGTTTTCTTGGGGATCAAAGACAAAAACTCGCGACGCAGGTTGGGGTCCTTGAGGAACACGCCGCGCATTACTGAGTTGATCATCTTGCTGTCCATGTCTTTCACACCGCGCCACGACATACAAAAGTGGCTGGC
>JBEEJM010000142.1:0-4393 GCA_041169205.1 Pseudomonadota bacterium
GCAGGCCTTCGCTCGGGGTCATGGTGTTGCACCGATTGCCGTCACGGAAGGGGACGTAGTTTTAAACTCAGGCGGCAGTGTTTGGGCTTGCTTCTTGGTGTTAAATAGGCCTACAGCCCCCACCAAAACTGCGCAAGCAGCTATTGTTTTCATAGCAATTGCTGCGCTGGCTTTTGCAGTGTGTACTGCACCAGGCTGATGTCGCCGGTGTCAAAGGCCGCTTCGCAATAGGCCAGATAAAACTCCCAGATGCGCATGAAGCGCGCATCAAAGCCCAGCGCGGCCACCTCTGCCTTGCGGGCCAGAAACGCATCGCGCCAGCGGCGCAGGGTCTCGGCGTAGTCGGCCCCGAAGGCAAATTCGTCCACCACCTCCAGCCCGGCCGCCTCTGCCTGGCGGCGAAACTCGCGCGGACAGGGCAGGCAGCCGCCGGGGAAGATGTACTGCTGAATGAAGTCGGTGGAGGTCACGTAGCGGTCAAACAGCGCGTCGTCAATCACGATGCTTTGCACGCACGCCCGACCGCCAGGTTTGAGCAGGCGGCTCACGGTGGCAAAGTATTCGGGCCAATAGGCTTGGCCGACGGCTTCCACCATTTCGATAGAGCAAATGGCGTCAAACGGCGCATCGGTAATGTCGCGGTAGTCCTGCAAGCGCAGGTCGGCCTGCTGGCCTGCACCGGTGCCCACACCCAGACGCTGTAGGCGGGTGTTGGCGTAGGCCAGTTGCTCGGTACTCAGGGTCACGCCGACGACCGACGCGCCCAGGTTGGCCGTGGCTTGCTCCGCAAGCGCCCCCCAGCCGCAGCCGATTTCCAGCACACGGTCGCCGTGCTGTACGCAAGCCATCTCCAAGGCGCGGCGCACTTTGGCGTTTTGCGCTTCGGGCAGTGGGCGCCACAAGTCGCCCTCAAACCAGGCGCTGGAGTAGTTCATGGTGTCGTCCAGCCAAAGACCATAGAACGCGTTGCCCAGGTCGTAGTGGGCGTGGATGTTTTTGCGGCTATTGGCGCGGCTGTTGTGGTGCAGCAGGTGTTTGACGCGGTACAGCAGCCGCCCCCACCAGGTGCCGAAGATCATGGCGTCGACCTCCTGGCGGTTGGCCGAAAACACCTTGAGCAGCTCGGTCAGATTGGGCGTGCTCCAGTCGCCCGCAATGTAGCTCTCGGCAAAGCCAATGTCTCCGGACTTGAGCGCCGCACCAAACACATTCCAGTTGTGCAGCGTAATGCTGGCGCTGGGGTGGTGCGGCGTGTGCAGGTCGTGCTGCTGTGGGTGCTCGCCAAAGCGGCGTTGCGAGCCATCGGGCAGGTGCAAGGTGAGCGCGCCGTGGCGCAGGTTTTGCAGCAGACGCAAGGCGCTGCGTGCGGCAGCTGGTGCATCTTTTGGGAACGTGGCGCTTTGCGATGTGCGGGTGGCGGTGTTCATGGGGGCTCCAGAGATTGGGCTAGCGTGAAACAAAAGCTTGCGGCGGGGCGGGCTTGCGAAAGAAGGGCACTTTTTTAAGCCACAGGCGCAAGGCTTGGGTGTGGATGTGCAGCACCACGCCCAGCGTCATGGCCGGGTAGCGCCACAGCGCGCGTCGCAGCATGGCGGGTGTGAGGGGCTGCAGCGTGCCGCTCACACTGGTTTGCAGCAGGGCGGTGTCGGCGGCATCGTCGTAATAGTCAATTCGTGCCACGGCGCGCTGCTGCTGCACCTGACTACTGCGCATAAAACGAAACCGGTAGTGGCCTTGCACCGGGTTGAACGGCGACACGTGAAACACCTTGTCCGCGCGCTGCTCTACGCCGTAGCGCGGTGCGTCCAGCACATAGCAGTGGCGCTCACCAAAGGTGTTGTTCACTTCGACCACGATGGCGCGCAGAGTGCCGCCTTGGTCACCGTGTTCGTCTTGGTCATCTTTCGCGCGGTGGCAGTACCAAAAGCTCACCGGTTTGAAGGTGTAGCCCAGCACACGCGGATAGGTGTGCAGCCAGACTTCGCCGGTCGCATCCAGAATGCCTTCGCGCTGGAGCAGTTCATCCAGCCAGGCAATGGCTCCGCCTTGCTCAGGTTTACGGCCATCGCCATGGTCGGTTTCAAAAAAACTCAATGGCCCTGCGCGGTTGATGTGCCACTGGCCAGGTCGTGGCGTTTCTTTTTGCAGGCTGCGCAGCGGCAGCATTAAAAAATAGGTGGGGTAGGCAAACGCGTGGCGCTGCGGGCGCGACCGGGTGTGGCGCACTTGCCCAAAACCGATGAGTGCCGTGGGCGGGATCACGCAGTTACCTGCTCGGCGGCTGCCGCGTTGCTTGCATCCGCCAACAGCTGCGCCGCAGCGGCCAGCCCGGCTTTGAGGCCATCTTCGTGAAAGCCGTAGCCCATCCACGCCCCCGCAAAGTAGCGGCCGTGTTGGCCTTGTAGGGCTGGCATGCGCGCTTGCGCCGCCACGGCCGCCAAGTCAAACACCGGGTGGGCGTAGTCGTATTCGCCAATGATTTTGTCCGGCGAAATCTGGCGCACGGGGTTCAAAGACACCACCACTGGCTGCTCCCACGGCAAGGGCTGCAAGCGGTTCAGCAGGTAGTGCAGGCACACCTGCGTACCCCCTTGTCCGGGTGCGGCGGCGCGTTCGTAGTTCCACGCGGCCCAAGCGGCTTGGCGTGTGGGCAAGACAGAGGCGTCGGTGTGCAACACGGCTTTGTTGGGCTGGTAGCGGATAGCGCCCAAGGTGTCGCGCTCTTGCGGTGTGGGCGCGGCCAGTAGGGCCAGGGCTTGGTCCGAATGGGTGGCGATGATGACTTTGTCGAACCACTCCATGCCCGTGTCGGTGTGGATACGCACACCGCCTTGACCGTAGGGTGCGCCTGCCAGGTAATCTATTCGGCGCACCGGCGTGTTCAACCGCTTATCGGCAATGCTGGCGGTGATTTTTTCTACGTAGTTCTTGGCCCCGCCTTGTACCGTCCACCACTGCGGGCGGTTGGTAATTTGCAGCAGCCCGTGGTTGTGGCAAAAGCGCACCATGGTGGCCACCGGGAATTGCAGCATTTGCGCTGTAGGGCAACTCCAGATGCAGGCCATCATGGGCAAAAAGTACCAGTCACAAAACGCCGTGCCAAAGCCGTGCGCGCGCAAAAATTCGCCCAGCGGCTGGGTCAAATCGGCCTCCGTGCCACTGTGGGCGATGCGCGTCGTCAGGGCGTTAAAGCGCAGCAGGTCGCGCAACATGCCCCAAAAGCGCGGGTTCGCCAGATTGGCCCGCTGGGCAAACACGGTGTTCAAGCTGGAGCCGCTCCACTCCATGGGTCGGCCATTGGCGTGGTCTTGGGCTTGCACCGAAAACGACATGTCGGATGGGGCGGTGGCCACGCCCAGCTCGGCCAACAGCGCAATCAGTTGCGGGTAGGTGCGCTCGTTGAGCACCAAAAAACCGGTGTCTACGCCATGGGTGACGCTGCCTTGGGGTGTGGGAAGCGTGACATCGACGGTATGGGTGTGGCCACCAAAATAGTTGCCCGCCTCGAGTAGCGTGATGTCAGCTTTGCCCCGCAACGCATGGGCCGCTGCCAGGCCTGCAATACCCGACCCAACGATGGCAACTTTGATCGGCACACGCGTTCCTTTGAATTGATAGGGCTAATTCTATACTAATCAGTATTTATTATTACCAATTGGTATTTGTATCGCCGCTGCATTCTATTTTTTAACTCAAGCGCATACAATTTGACCTATGGCTAGCACTACTCCCATTAAGGTTTCTTTCAAAGCGCAGATGCTGTTGGCGCGCGAAGACGCAATCATTCAGTCGGTCAACCGCCTGCTGGCCGAAAAAGGTTTCGAGGCGATGACGGTCGATGAAGTCGCGGCCGATGTCGGCATTGCCAAAGCCAGCCTGTACAAGCACTTCCCCAGCAAAGAAGACTTGGCAGCAGCGGCCATGGTGGCGGTGATGCGCCGGGCGCAGGCGTTTTTGGATAACTTGCCTGCGGAGTCATCCCCCATCGACAAACTACGCACGGTGGTGGCATGGACCATGGGCCTGAAGCTGGCCGGCGAAATGCCCTCGCTGCCCAGCCAAAACTCCAAATTGCGCACAGCACTGATGGGCAACAAAGACTATATGGACGGGCTGATGGACGTGAGCGACCGCTTGGGTGCCTGGATTGAGGCTGCGCAGACGGCGGGGGCCATCAACGCCAAGCTGCCGGCCATTGCCGTGCTCTACACCTTGTACGCACGCGCCTGCGACCCGGTGCTGGAGTTTTTGAAAATGGGCGGGCTATTCAATGACGATGACATCATTGCCTTGGTGCTGAGCACCTGCTTTGATGGTCTAGAAGCCCGCTAGCCCCCGTATTTATTGCGTGAGCAGCTATTAATTCAGGAGCAATTTCTCATGCGGGAGGGTT
>JBEEJM010000143.1:0-8006 GCA_041169205.1 Pseudomonadota bacterium
GCGGCTCTCGACGCCGGCGCACACCACCAAACCATCGAAATGGTGCGTGACCTGGCCATCGCCGTCTGTCACGGTAACTGCAGCTTGGGTGCCATCGCTGTGCAGCGCCTTCACGTCTTGCCCATACAGGCACTGCACGCCCATGCGCTCTGCCGCTTTGGCAATGCCGGTCGTGAACTTGTGGATGTCGCCGGTGGAGTCGCTCTCGGTGAAGTAGCCGCCGTAGTAATTACCGGCCAGCGTGGGTTCAATCGCTTTCATCTCCGCCGGTGTGACCGCTCGGCGCGGCAAGCCGCCTTGGGCCAACAACTTGCTCACCTCACCCGCGTGCGCAAAGCCCTTTTTGTCGCGGTAAATGTGCAGGATGCCTTCCTTCTTGAGATCGAAGTCCACCCCTTCCGCTTGCGCCCAGGCAAACAGGTGTTCGCGTGCCGCAATAGCCAGGCGCGTGGTGGCGATGGTATTGCGCTCGTAGTGTGAAATATTGCCAATGAACTCCGCAAACCAGCTTAGCTTGTGCCAGCTCGGCTTGGGGTTGACCAAGAGCGGCGCATCGCTTTTCAGCATCCACTTCAGGCCTTTGAGGATGGTGGACCAGTGGTTCCACACCTCGGCGTTGGAGGCGGACAACTGGCCGCCGTTGGCAAACGATGTTTCCATCGCTGCGTAGCGGTTTTTTTCGAACAGGGTGACGGTAAAGCCGCGCTTGGCCAAGGCGTAAGCGGTGGTGACGCCGGTGATGCCGCCGCCTATCACTGCGATGGATGCTGCGATTGATTTCATGATTCAGGTTTCCAAACAAGTCAGGGATGTCACAAGGACACAAAGCACGCGCGCGCACCATGCGCGGCGTACACCCCCTCTGTTTGGAACCTGAGAGATTCATGGCCATCCCATTGCGGTAAAGCCATTTGCTCCTGCGGTGTGCCGGGTGACTAAACCCGGCAGCTCTTCAGAGATATCAACGATTCAAACCGGTCCTTTTGCCTGAGAGTTTCCGGGGTGGTTGCTCCTTCGGCGCAAAGTAATGCTTGCGCATCACCTTGTCTCTCCCGATTTGAATTTCAAGAAACGAACTATGCCAGAAATCGCTCCGTCAGTTGCACCCAAAACGCAGCACCCACAGGGATGTTGCGGTCTTCAAAGTCGTAATTGGGGTTGTGCACCATGCAGGCACCGTGCCCACCGTTGGCAGCATCACCGTTGCCGATGAACAAGTAGCTTCCGGGCACTTGGTCAAGCATGTAGGCGAAGTCTTCACTGGCGGTGAGTGGCTCGGTTTGCAACACCACGTTGTCTGCGCCCACCAGCGCCACGGCCACCTCGCGGGCCAGCGCAGTCTCTGCGGGGGTGTTGACCAGCACCGGGTAACCAGGCAAAAACTCAACCCGCGCTGCCACACCATAACTTTGCGCTTGCAATTCAACAATTTCAACAATGCGTTTGCGCAACAGATCGCGCACACCCCGGTCCAACGCACGCACGCTGAGTTTGAGCGTGGCGGTTTGGGGGATGACATTGTTGGCCACGCCCGACTGGAAAGCGCCCACGGTTATCACCGCCATTTGCAAGGGCGGCACGTTGCGCGAAACAATGGTTTGCAACGCCATGACAATGGCCGACCCTGCCACCAAGGGGTCGGCGCTCAGGTGCGGCATGGCCCCATGGCCGCCTGTGCCTTCGATGTGCACCAGAATGTTTTCGCTGGACGCCATAGTTGCGCCTTCGCGCAACAGCAACTGGCCCGGCCTGAAGCCCGGCATGTTGTGCATGGCAAAAATTGCGTCGCAAGGGAAGCGGTCAAACAAGCCGTCTTCCATCATCTTGCGCGCCCCGCCCAGGCTTTCTTCAGCGGGCTGAAAAATCAGATTCAGCGTGCCGTCATAGCTGCCCGATGTGGCCAGATGCTCGGCCGCGGCCAGCAGCATTGCGGTGTGCCCGTCGTGGCCACAGGCGTGCATCAGGCCCGCATGGCAACTGGCGTGGAGCAGGCCGGTGGTTTCTTGTATGGGTAGAGCATCCATGTCGGCACGCAGACCCAGCTTGCGATTGCTACTGCCGCGTTTGAATTGCCCCACCACGCCCGTGCCACCCAAACCACGAGTGACTTCATAGCCCCAATGCTGCAAGCGTTCGGCGACCAAGTCACTGGTACGAAACTCCTGGAAGCCCATCTCGGGGTGCTGGTGAATATCACGGCGCAGTGCCGTGAACACACTGGCGCGGGCTTGCAGAGTTGACAAAGTGGCCGACATAGATTTACTGGGGTTCGAGCTTGATGGACTTGGCAATCGCAGCGCCTTTGGCAACTTCTTTCTTGTAGAAGGTGTCGAGCTGCGCCAAGGTCATGGGTTCGGCCACTGTGCTACCCGCTGTCTCAATGATTTTGCGAATGTCTGGATTGCCCAGCGCGGTGTAAGCAGCCTTGTGTATCACGGCTACTTGCGCATCGGGCGTTTTGGCACTGGCTTCAATGCCAATCCAGATGCTGAACTGGTAGTCTTCAAAGCCTTTGGTCGCACTCGCCAGAGGCAACTTGGGCAAGCGTGCCAAGGGCTGGCTGGAAGCCAGGGCCAGCACCTTGATTTGGCCGCCGTCAATCGCGCCCAAGACCGGACCAATCAATGGCACCACCGCAAAATCGATCACCCCGCCCATCAAATCCTTGAGATAGGGCGCAATGCCGTTGTAGGGCGCGTGCAGGCCCTTGGCACCTGAAGTTTGCAGGGCTTTTTCAGCCATCAGGTGATAGAGGGAACCGATGCCGGAAGAACCAAAGCTGAGCGGCTTATCCGACTTTTTGGCCAATGCAACAAACTCCTCCAAGGTGTTGACCTGCAAATCTTTGCGCACGGCAATGGCAATGGGGGTGTACCCCACCAAAGCGGCCAGGCGCACGTCTTCTGGTTTGTTTTTGGCGGCAGCCACACCCAAAGGGGTATAGATGAGTTCCAACGGGGAACCCGCCAACAGGGTGTAACCATCCGGCTGGGCGTTGGCAACCTTGAGCACCCCCAATGCACCTCCCACGCCCACCACGTTTTCGACGATGACGGGCTGGCCAAATACCTCCGACATGCCTTTGCCGACGGCACGGCCCAATACATCCGAGCCGCCGCCAGCCGGAAAGGCCACGATCATGCTGACAGGTTTGGAGGGAAAGGTTTGTGCAGCGACCGATCCGGCCAAGGCCAAGCCGACCAGCAACGAAAAGGCGGTACGAAGTGCTTTGCGTGAATGAATCAACATGGGGTGCTCCTGAATGTGATCGGTTGGACTTAAATGGAAATGAATCAGTGCAGATCGTAGGATTGACAATTGAATGTGTCCAATGAATTATTTTTCTGGTTATGATTCATTTTTGTCATGGATTTATAGCCCCGGGAACTCATGAATATCAAGCACCTGGAACACCTGCTGGCAATGGCGGATACGGGCTCCTTCAGCCGTGCAGCAGAGAAGCTTTTCATTACCCAATCCGCACTGAGCCGCAGCATCCAGAGCTTGGAGGACGATTTGGGCGGCAAGGTGCTGGACCGCATTGGCAAGCGCAACGAGCTGACTCCTTTGGGTCTGGACGTGGTAGCCAGGGCGCGCCATATCGTTCGAGATGCGGCCGAGTTGCTTCACAGTGCGAAGCTGCTTCAGCAGGGGGGGAAAGGCTCCATCAGCGTCGGTTTGGGGTCCGGCCCCGGTGCGTTGTTGATGACGCCTCTGATGCGCAGTGCCGCAGAGCAGCACCCCAGCCTGCGCGTGTCTGTCACGCGCGGGCCCACCGAGTTGCAAATCCAGCAACTGCGAAGCCGGCAACTCGACGCCATGGTGGTGGATATGCGCCGGGTGATTCCAGCCGCTGATTTGAATATCGAATCACTGGGAGAGCTGCGCGCCGGCTTTATTGCGAATGCCAAGCATCCTCTGGCAAAAAAAAAATCTGTCGCCTTGAAAGACATTACCCAATACCCATTGGCATCCTCCCCGCTGTCGGATGAAGTGGTGCGCCTCCTGGTGGACCAATACGGGGCCGAGGCCAACCCATCGGAAATGGTGTCTTTGGCGTGTGATGATGTGGCCAGCCTGGTCGATACCGTGGCACAGACGCAGGCCATATTTCTGGGGGTGGTGGCAGCAGCAAAGGCCGGGCTGCAAGCCGGCACTCTGGTGGAATTGCACATCAATCCCAAATTGCAGGCGACGGCCCGCTTTGCCTATGTCACCCTGGCGGGCCGAACAGAGGCGCCTGCCATGGCCTATTTTCGTGCGTTCGTGCGCGATCACCTACACGACTAAATATTGTCAAATAGGGCTCTAGCCCCCGTGGAATATGCGCAAACAGCTACGTTTTTAATAGCAACTTACGGCTTTTTGACGTCTTCTGGCCGGAGGTCCGAGAAGATGTCGCGCAAATCAAACTCTTTGGGCACGGCAGGCGCGCTAGCCTGTGCGGAGGTCGGGGGCATGGGTTTGGGAGCAATCGGTGCCAGTGGCGCGTAGGCCGAAGACGGCGTGCTGCGAACGTCACTGCCCGCCTTTTTCTGTGCCCACTCCTGGGCGGCTGGCATATCGGGGAACGGGCAATCGCAGTCGTTGGCGTAGCGCCAGACCCACTCGTATTCGGTATGGTCAACATGCGGCTCATAGCGGTCCAGGCACTCAATAAACTGCTTCTCGAAGGCCATGGCGTAGCGCAGCACGTGGCCGCTCCATTTTTTCATGACCATCTGCACCTGGATACGCTCAACGCCGTCGGCCGAGGCCAGATTGCGCAACTGACAATCCAGCCACTCCGGCGGCAGGCCATACATCCGCATGGTGTCTTTGAAAGCCACACGCACCAACTCGCGCTGCACATCGGTGGTGTACTGGCTGGAGCCCGCAGCCGTGGCCATGGTGGTCTCGGCAAACTGCGAGTCTTGCGCCCGTTTGGGCGACCTGGAAAACTTAAACATACCCTGATTCCAATAAACGAAAATTACCCGAGGCACACAGCCCGTGACATTAATCGCCAATAGGGAGCTTGTCTATCCCCCAAACGGGGGAGCTTAACGCCGTGGCGTCATCGGGCCGCGGCCTTCGATGTGGCGGAAGTTGATGCGGCCTTTGCTCAGGTCGTAAGGCGAGAGCTCCAGCGACACGCGGTCACCCGCCAAGATGCGGATGTGGTTTTTGCGCATTTTGCCGGCCGAGTAGGCAATCAGCTGGTGCCCGTTTTCCAACGTGACCCGAAAGCGCGTGTCAGGCAGCACTTCGTTGACAACGCCCATCATTTCAATCAGTTCTTCTTTGGCCATAGGTGGTCCTTTTCAAAAAATCAGTGGGGCCGCGTAGTGGCACGCACCCAGTCTATGCCCTGCGCGAGCGAAAACTGGGCAGCTGCGTCATGCGTAGCAAATTCGTCGTAAAAACGCATCACGCGGTCGGTGGACGCGCTACCGCGTCCGCTGGCAATGGACACCTGCGCGGCATATTGGCCGCAGGGCAGTTGTTCCGGGCAGGCCGCAATGCGGTACTTACCCATGGTGACAGGAATCTCTTTTGTTGTTGTAGTAAAAATCATTAAAAACCGAAAGCAAACATTGGCATGCCCTCATGCCGAGGGTCCCATCCTGTCAACCCGCTCAAGAGTCCACTAAGGACCCGAACAAGGCACGCGCCACGGCAGGGGCATCGTCAACAGAGGGATAAAGCCGCTATGCCGTGAGATGGATAGCGTGGTCGCAATTGAAGGGCCGGACTGAGCGCCCCTCTGCCGGGAGCGTATGCGTCAAGGAGGCCAAGACGCGGTCAGTCGCCAAAAGCGACCCGCTAATGTACCACGTTGTGAAAATTTGTGCTTATCTCCCAGCGCCAACGGATCGGGCCAGGATCAGCAGGCCAATCAAAAGGGGCTGGTGCACCATGTACCAGCTCAGGCTCCAGCGCCCGACCCAGGCTAATGTGGCCCCCACGCTCCACCGCCTTGCGGGTCGGTGCCCCCCGGCCTGCAGCCACCCGCGTGCCAGCGCCCATTGCCCGGCAGCCACGCCCCACCACATCACGCCCAGCCAGGGCAGCACGGGCACATAGTCTTCGGTGATCGGTTTCTGATCCACCAGCCCCAGCCAATTGAGAGCTGGCGCGTTGAATAGGCTCATTTGCGGCCACAGCGCGTGGAGTTGGGGTGCCACTTGGCCCAGGACCACGGCCAACGCGCCTGCCAGCCACAGCCAACGTCCCCAATGGGCGGTAAACCGACACACCACCAGCATCACCGCCATGCCATGCAACACGCCAAAGTAAATCCAGCTGGTGGGGAACATGGCGCGCGAGCCCAGGCTGACCAGCACGGCGCACGCGGTGATTTGGCCCCAACGCCGCCAAAAGTCGCGCGGGCTTTGGCCCCTGGCCAGGGCCAGCGCCTGGCCCGCACCGGCGCACAGCAAAAACAGGCCCAGGATGCAGGTGCGCTGCACCGTCCACAGGGTGACATTGTAAAAGTCCTGGTGAATAAACCCGAAATAGTTCAGGTCAAACGCAAAGTGAAAGCCCGTCATCCACAGCACGGCAAAACCGCGCAGCGCGTCCAAGGCAAGGGCTCGGGTCGCAGGCGAAGTCTTCATTTCGGTAGGGTGGGCAGCTCCAGCACCACCTGCGCCACAGCATCGCGGTGCGCGCCCAGGGTGGCTTTGCGCGCACCGACCGACTGCAGCACCAGACTGCCATCGACCGTGGCACCTACGCGAAAGGGCTTGGCCGGTTTGCCATCGATGGCGATGAGTGCCAGGCCTGCGCTGTGGGCATCGGCCACGACCCCCACCAAGGTCAGGCGGCTGTTGGCAGACGCGGCGGGGCTCGCGGACGCAGCCGTGGCCACCGCCATGCCGCCACCCAAGGCCCGCGCTACCGCTTGTGGGTCGGGTACCGCCGTAGCGCTTGGATTGGGCTGCGTTGACGTTGACGTGTTCGCCTGCGTGCCGCCCCACGGCAAGCCCCAGTACACGGCGCTGGCCGCGACCAGCGCCGACAGGACAAACGTGACTGCCCGGGCGCCCAACATCCTGTTACCGTGTGATTGCATCCGCCGATTATGATGGCCTGACCATGCAAAATCTCTCGACTTTTCCAACCCGAAAATCCGTCCGCCGCGCGCTCGTCGCCGGTTTCACTCTCATCGAACTGATGGTGGTCGTGGTGATCATTGGCGTGCTGGCCGCGCTGATCGTGCCCAATGTGCTGGAGCGCGCAGACGATGCCCGCGCCACCGCCGCCAAGACCGACATCAACAATCTGGTGCAAGCCCTCAAGCTCTACCGCCTGGACAACCAGCGCTACCCCACGGCTGCACAGGGTTTGCAGGCCCTGTTGGTCAAGCCGACTACCGCACCCACACCCGCTAACTGGAAGCCCTACCTCGACAAGCTGCCCAACGACCCCTGGGGCAATGGCTACCAGTATCTGAACCCCGGCATCAAGGGCGAGTTCGACGTGCTGTCGTTTGGCGCGGACGGGCAGGCCGGGGGTGAGGGCAAAAATGCGGATATTGGCTCTTGGCAATAACCGGAAGACCTTCTCGCTCCAACGTGGCTTCACCCTATTGGAGCTTTTGATCGTCGTCGCCATCATGGCGTTGGCGACGGCGGGGGTGAGTTTGGCGTTGCGGGACTCGACTGACACCCAGCTGGAGCGCGAAGCGCAGCGGTTGGCGGCGCTGCTGGAGTCGGGCCGCGCGCAGGCACGCATGGCGTCTACCGTGGTGCGCTGGCACACCACTCCCAGCGGTTTTGTATTTGAGGGCGTAGCAAACGGTGTCTTGCCCACCACATGGCTTGCCAACGACGTACAGGCCTCCAGCGCCAGCACCTTGCTGCTGGGCCCCGAGCCGGTGATTGGTCCGCAGCAGGTGCAGCTGGTCTCGATTGCCCAGCCACAGCATCGCGTGACGCTGGCGACCGACGGCGTGCGGCCGTTTGCCATCGTCACGGACCCGGTCACTGTCGCGCCATGAAGCACCAAGCAGCCCGTGGCTT
>JBEEJM010000144.1:0-3008 GCA_041169205.1 Pseudomonadota bacterium
ACGTTATGCGCAGCGGTGACGATATTCCCAAGGTGGCTCCCGACGCCAGCTTTAGCGCCCTCATGCGTGAAATGAGTGCCAAGGGATTAGGCGCGGCGGCCGTGGTCGATGCGGATGACCAAGTGCTGGGCATCTTTACCGATGGTGATCTGCGCCGCTTGGTGGAACTGGGCGCGGACCTGCGTTCCAACACCGCCCTTGATGTGATGCACCGCGGCCCCTCTACCATCGCACGGAATGCGTTGGCGGTGGACGCGGCAGATCTGATGGAGCGCAAACGCATCACCAGCGTGCTGGTGGTGGAAGACACCGGCCGCCTGTGCGGCGTCATCAACAGCAACGACCTGATGCGTGCCAAGGTAATCTGATGCAACCCACTATTCATTTCGACCCCGAATTGCTGCTCAAAGCCCAGGGCATACGCGTTGCGTTTTTCGATGTGGACGGCGTGCTCACCGACGGTGGCCTGTTGTTTTCCGAGTCCGGCGAAACCCTCAAACGCTTTAACACCCTGGATGGCCACGGCCTCAAGATGCTGCAAAAAGTGGGCATCACGCCTGTCGTCATCACCGGGCGCGATAGCAAACCGCTGCGCATGCGGCTTGCCGCGTTGGGCATCACCCACGCCCACTTTGGCACCGAGGACAAGCGCCCCGCTGCCGAAGAAACGCTCAAAACACTGGGCCTGGACTGGGACGCCGCCGCCGCCATGGGCGATGACTGGCCCGACCTGCCAGTGATGCACCGATGCGCCTTCGCCTGCGCACCCGTCAACGCCCATGTGGAAGTGACCGCCATGGCGCATTACGTGACCACCGCACGCGGCGGTGAGGGCGCGGCGCGGGAGTTTTGTGATGTCCTGTTGGTGGCCAGTGGCCGCTATGTGGACCTGCTGGACGAGTACACGCGGTGATGCCGCTGCTGCGCGAAGCCTGGGAGCGGTTTTTGCTCTACCTGCCCCTGATTTTTATGGGCACGCTGGCGCTGCTGACGTATTGGCTGGTGCGCACCGCACCGCCGGTAGAAGGACCGGTGGCCCAGCGCGCACAAAGCCACGAGCCAGACTACTTTATGGAAGGCTTTTCGGTCAAAACCTACGATGCCACCGGGCGCATCCGCTCCGAAGTCATCGGCAACAAGGCCCGCCACTACCCCGACACCCAATGGCTGGAGATTGACGCTATCCGCGTGCGCTCGGTTGACGACAAAGGGCACCTCACCACCGCGTCTGCCCTGCGCGGCCTGACCAACGAAGACGGCTCCGAGGTACAGCTCATGGGCAACGCTTTGGTGGTGCGCGAAGCACCGGTGGCTGCGGGTGGCAAACCGCAGCCGCGTATGGAATACCGGGGTGAATTTCTGCACGCCTTCATGAACACCGAGGTCGTCAAATCGCACATGCCAGTGGCGCTGCAACGGGGGCAAGACCACTTCACGGCGGATAGTCTGAATTTCGACAATGTCGAACAAACGTTGCAATTGCAAGGCCGTGTGCGCGGCACACTGGTGCCCACAGCCAAGTAACCCATTCCTAAGGCCCCTCCATGACTCCACTGGTTTTCATCACGGGTGCATCCAGTGGTATTGGTCAGGCCCTGGCCTGGCGCTATTACCAGGCCGGCTATTCTCTGGCACTGGTGGCGCGGCGTGCATCAGAGATGGAATCGTGGACTAGCCAGCGTGGAATAAGCGCAGATCGCTACAAAATATATAGCGCAGACGTGGCCAATATCGACAGCATTGTGACCGCTGGGAAGCAATGCATAGACATGCAGGGCGTGCCCAATGTCGTCATTGCCAGCGCGGGCATCAGTGTGGGTATGGACACCGCGGTGCGCGGCGACCTTGACGTCATGGCGCAGGTCTTTGCCATCAACAACATCGGCCTGGCAGCCACATTTCATCCCTTTGTCGAGCCCATGGCTCAACGCGGCAGTGGTCGCCTGGTGGGCATTGCCAGCGTGAATGGCATTCGGGGCTTGCCCGGCCATGGTGCGTATTGCGCCAGTAAAGCAGCAGTCATCAACTACTGTGAAAGTCTGCGGGGAGAACTGCGCGCCAGTGGTGTGCGCGTGGTGACCATTTGCCCCGGCTACATTGATACACCGTTGACGCAGAAAAATCGCTACGCCATGCCGTTTCTGATGCAACCGCAGGAATTTGCCGACAGAGCGTTTTCGACGATCAACGCTGGGATCAGTTACCGCGTTCTCCCTTGGCAAATGGGCTGGTTAGCCAAGCTGATGCGGGTGGCCCCCAATTGGTTGTTTGACAAAGCACTGTCGGGCAGACCCCGCAAGCGGCGCAGCGGAGAGACGTAGCCCCTACGCTCCACCGACCGCTGCGCGGGTCGCCAACTCGCCTTTGGGGCGGCCCCGCAGCGAGTTTTCCCTCTCAAGGCGACAGGCAACAAAAAAGGGCCGCGAGGCCCTTTTTTAGTTTGCTAAAGCAGGTGAGTGCTTAGTAGCTGCTGCGGCCACCGCCGTAACCACCACCGCCGCCGCCGCCGGAACGACCACCGCCGCCACCGCCGCCGTAACCACCACCACCGCCGCCGCCGGAACGACCGCCGCCACCGCCGTAGCCGCCGCCGCCACCGGAGCGATCACCGCCACCGCCGTAGCCGCCGCCACCGCCAGCACCACCGCCGAAGCCGCCGGAGCGGGGAGGACGTGGTTCCATAGGACGGGCTTCGTTCACCACGAGACCGCGGCCACCGAATTGTTGACCGTTCATGCCGTTGATAGCAGCTTGTGCCTCAGCGTCGCTGCCCATTTCCACAAAGCCGAAGCCCTTGGAACGGCCAGTGTCACGTTCCATCATGACTTTGGCGCTAGAAACGGAACCGTGTGCTGCAAAAGCTTGTTGCAGATCTTCATCACGGAAGGAATAAGGCAGGTTGCCTACGTAAAGTTTGTTGCCCATGAAAGGACTCCTCAAAATAACTCAAAACGCGACGATAGAGTCCAAAACCGCAATCAACAAACCAATGAAGACTTAAAGCAGAC